>DASXEF010000483.1:0-4134 GCA_036490255.1 Kofleriaceae bacterium | reverse complement strand
CGATCCCGCGCAGCTCGGCTTGTTCCGCGCGGTGCTCGCGCGCATTCCGCTCCCCGCGAGCGTGAAGGCGAAGCTGCCCGATGGGCCGCGCTGGGCCGTGAAGCTGCTGCGGCACGTGATGGCGCGACGCGCGCGCGACCTCACCGCCGGCTGGGCATTGCGCCGCGGCATGCTCGTGCACGGCGTCGCCTCGCCGTGGGACTACATCGTCGAGACCGCGCGCTACGATCAGGTCGACGTCGCGTCGATCCGCTGCCCGACCGTCGTGTGCGACGCCGACGCCGACGACATCTCAGCCGCCGCGCGTGCGTTCTACGATCAGCTCACATGCGACAAGCGCTACCTGCGGTTCGAAGCGAAGCACGGGCTCGGCGCGCATTGCATCTCGGGAGCGCGATCGATCTTGCACGCCCGCGTTTTCGATCGGCTCGGCGAGGTGTTAGCCACGCGGTCGATTGCCGCTTGACTGACTAGTCAGTCAGCCATATGGTATCGGCATGGCGCGGCCGAAGAGCGACGACAAGCGCAACGCGCTGATGGCCGCGGCGATCCGCGTCATTGCCGCGCAGGGCCTGAGCGCGCCGACGGCGGCGATCGCACAAGCGGCCGGCATCTCGACCGGCTCGTTGTTCACGTACTTCGCGACCAAGGCCGATCTGCTGAATCAGCTCTACCTCGAGCTCAAGGCGCGGATGGCGCAGACCGCGCTCGCCGGCGTGTCGCCCAAGCTCGCGCTGCGCACGCAATTCGCGCGGATGTGGGCGAACTGGACGCGCTGGGCGACGACGAATCCCGACCAGCGCCGCGCGCTCGCGCTGCTGCAAGTCGCCGACGACATCACGCCGGTCACGCGCGCCGCGTCGCACGACGCGATGGCGCCGCTCGCTGCGCTTTTGCAGCAGGCGCGTGCGACCGGTCCGCTCAAGCACGCGCCGATGAGCTTCGTCGTCGCGCTGATGACTTCGCTCGCCGAGACGACGATGGATTTCATGCTGCACGACCCCGCGAACGCCGAGACGTGCTCGAAGACCGGCTTCGAGGCGCTGTGGCGTGCGCTCACATGACTGACCAGGCAGGCATCTATGACCAAACCCGCATTCGTCATCACCGGCCCGACCTCGGGCATGGGCCGCTTCGCCGCCGTCGAGCTCGCGAAGCACGGCACCGTCGTGCTCGTCGGCCGCAATCGCGACAAGCTCGACGAGGTTCGCGCCGCGATCGGCGAGGACGCGATCGCCGTCGTGTGCGATCTCGCCGATCTCGCGAGCGTGCAGCGCGCGGCCGCCGAGATCGTCGAGCTGAAGCTGCCGATCGCCGCGCTCGTCAACAACGCCGGCATCATGGAGATGCGCGCGACGAAGACGGCGCAGGGCTGGGACAACACGTTCGCGACCGATCATCTCGGCCCGTTCGCGCTGACCGAAGCGCTCGTCCCTCACCTGCCCGACGGCGCGAACGTCGTGTTCGTGTGCTCGGGCGTCGAGGATCCCGAACGCCGGCCGGCGCGGATCGCCGGGTTTCGCGGCGGCCGCTTCATTTCAGTGGCCGCCAGCGCGCGCGGTGAATGGGAGCCCGGCGGCTCGAAGCTGCCCGGCGGCGATGCCTACGCGACGGCGAAGCAGTGCGAGCTCGCGGCGGTGATGGCGTTCGCGCGCGAGACACCGCGCATCCACTTCAACGCGGTCGAGCCCGGGTTTTCATCCGCCACCAACCTCGGCCGCGACGCGAGCTGGTTCTTGCGCGGGCTATCGAAGACGCTGCTCGCGTGGATCGCGCCGTTCATCAAATATTGGAGCACGCCGAAGCGCGCCGGCCACGTGATCGCGAACGCGGCGCTCAATGCCGCCGGTGAGACCGGCGTGTACTTCGACGAGCGCGGCAAGCCGATGCAGGGCTCTAAGCTCTCGCGCGACCCCGCGTTTCAAGCTCGCGTCGTCGCGGAGACACGCACGCTGCTTCAATCCGCAGCGGGCTGAGTGTCGACAGGTGCGGGCGCCGGCTCGGGCTCCGTGACCGGAGCCGGCTCGGCGGCCACCGGCGCGGGCGCGGCATGCACCGGCGCGACCGCGCGGCGCGATCTGGCGGTGCGCGCGACCGTGTGCGTCTCGTCGCCGAGATACTCCCAGTGCCACGCTTCGCCCGGCACCGTGCGGTGAAAGCCGTACGTGCTCGCGTGCTCGCGCAACCAGTCGTACGCGTGATGGTCGGTGACGTAGAGATCGAGCGCGCGGCCGCTCTCGTGGTTCGAGTAGCCCGGCGGCGCGGCGAGGTTGCCACGGCCCTTGCGGTAGTCCTTGTAGAGCTCCGCCTGCTTCTTGAAGCTGCGAAACCCGCTGCGGATCGCGAGCTTCACGCCCGCTCTGTGCGCCGCCTTCTGCATCACGCGAAACGCCTTCGCCGTGTGCGTCTCGACGTCTTTGCCGTCGACGTCGACGATCTTGATCGTCGTCTTCTGGCCCTCGACATAGCCCGTCGTGGGACGCGCGCTCGCGAGGCTCGCGGTGCACGCGAGGGTGGCGAGGATCACGACGAGGCGGCGCATCGAAACTGGGGCCATTCTGATCGAACCGAGGCGCGTGGGCAACTCTGGAATCAGGCCTTTGGCTTCAATTGGTGCAGGATGATCGAGTTGCCCTCCGAATCGACGACGACTGTCATCCGGCAGACCGGCGAGTGGATCAGCTTGGCTTTGAAGGTCACGCCTGCGGTCTCGAGCTTTGAGGTCAAAGCATCGAGATCGGCGACTTCGAGCGCGATCCCGCCCGCGGCGCTGCTCGGCGTCATGTCTTTCGTCGCGAACAGCGCGAGGCAGCCGCCGCCCGGCATGTCGTACTCGGTCCAGACCGCGTGTGGTTTGCTCACGGTCAGCCCCAGCGTCTGTTCGTAAAACGCGCGCGCCCGCGCCATGTCGACGACCGGGTACATCGTGAACGCGACCTTCTGGATCATCGTCATTGGTTGTCCTCTTCGGGCAAGTCGGGCTCGCGGTTGCCGATCCAACCTTTGGTGCGAAACCACCACAGGCAGCCGATCACGACCGCGAGCATGAGGCCGAGCGCCACCGGATAGCCCCACACGAAGTCGAGCTCCGGCATGTGCTTGAAGTTCATCCCGTAGACGCCGGCGATGAACGTGATCGGCAACATCACGGTCGCGATCAGCGTGAGCGTCTTCATGATGTCGTTCATGCGATTGCTCTGCACGCTCAGGTAGGCCTCGAGCGCGCTCGTCACGAGATCGCGATAGCTCTCGACGAGATCGCTGACCCGCAGGAAGTGATCGTAGACGTCGCGATAGAACGGCTGCGCGTCTTTCGGGATCTGCGAGAACTCGCCGCGCGCGAGCCGCAGCAAGATCTCGCGCTGATGGATCGCCATCCGGCGCAGGTCGAGCAACATGCGCTTGAATCGCAAGATCGTGCGCAGCACCGGCGGGCCTTGCTTCGTGCCTGCTTTGCGCAGCACTTCGTTCTCGAGATCCTCGATCTCGGCATCGAGATCGTCGATCACCGGCAGATAGCGATCGACCGCGTGATCGAGCAGCGCGTGCGCGAGCCACGCCGGACCTTTCTCGAGCAGCTTCGGGTTGCGATCGAGCTCGGTGCCGACCTCGTCGCACAAGTGGTGCTGGTCGTGCGTGATCACGAATGTCGAGCCGAGCACGATGTCGAGCTCGGCGAGCTCGATCGCGCGACCGCCTTTGACGCTGCGAATGCCGTGGACGATCAGATACAGGTAGCTGTCGTAGTCCTCGACCTTCGGTGCCGGCCGATCCGACCAGATGTCCTCGATCGTGAGCGGGTGAAGCCGCAGCGTCTCGGCGAGCAGCGTGTCGCACGCGTGATCTTTTTGCTCGAGCTCGATCCAGATCGGCACGCCCGACGTCAACGCGCCCTCGATCTCTTTGAAGTCGTGGGAGACGCGGATCTGCTCGCCCATCAGGATGCGCGCGTGCATCCCAAGAGCCTTATCATGCTTGCCATGTCCGATCTCGCGACGCGCTTCGCCGATGCGCAGGCACGCATCAAACCCGTGACCGGCCTCGGCAACGACACGATGCTCGAGCTCTACGCGCTCTACAAGCAAGCGACGACCGGCGATGTCAACGGCAGCCGGCCCGGCATGCTGGATCTCC
>DASXEF010000476.1:0-21921 GCA_036490255.1 Kofleriaceae bacterium | reverse complement strand
TCCGCCGATCGCCGGCGAGCATTCACACGCGCATCGTCACGGCACGCTCGTGCACAGCCACGAGCACGCGCCGGATCTGCATCACGACCATCACTAGTGCCCATCTGAAGTTCGCAAGCAGCGAGCGTGGGGTGGGTTCCGAGCGAGTAGCATCCGCCGGCCGTATCAAACCGGCACCGATGCACCGCCGGCTCCGAGCGAAGGAGCCCAGCCCCACGCGCGAGCGATCGCCGAGGTGCGACCACGCGAGCGGATCGTGAGCTTCAGCTAGGTCGACAGCTCGCGCGCGCGCCACATCGCACCGCTCGCCGCGGCGATCGCGACGAGCGCGGCGAGCGCGAATACGAGCTGTGCGTGCGGGAACAGCGTGAGCACGCCGTCGAGGTGGCGCGCCATCACGACGGTCGCGATCGGGCTATTGTCGAGGCCGAGCAGCGGGCGTGCCTGCAGCTCTTCGGTACCGAGCTCGACCACGCCGGCACGCGAGCTGGTCGCCGCCGCGATCTGAGCCGGCGTGATGCCTTCGTCGCCGATCTCGGTGCCGTCGGGCGCGACGAGCGCGAGCGCGGTCTTGTCGTCGAGCCGGAGATCGTCGAGCACGAGCTTGCCGTCCTCGAGCACGAGGTAGATCGCACGCGCTTCCGGCGTCTCGCCGAGCGCGAGCGTTTGCAAGAACACCAGCACCAGGCCGGGCGGGCGCGGCGCGGCGCCGGTGAGCTTCGTCGGTGCGAGCTCGGCGTACGACATCACGCGCAGCGCGCGGCCAGTGCCGGCATCGAGCGCCGCGCGGATCGGCGGCAACACGCGCATGTCGGTGTTCCACACGGTCGGCGCGTAGCTCGTGTAGATGAGCCGGCCCTTGTAGTCGACGATCGCGAGCTGCGCGTTGCCGAGCTTGGGCAGCTCCGCCGAGACGAACGTGCCGTGCAAGCGCTCGAGCTCTTCGTCATCGGCGGCGGCGGTGCCCAAGCCGAAGTCGGCTTGATCGCGATGGCCGGCGAGATCGCGCAGCGCCGGCTCGCGCAATGCGAGGCCCGAGCTATCGCGGAAGAAATCGCGCAGCCGCATCGTCGTGCGATCGAGCTGCTTGCCGGTCAGCGCGAACGACGTGCGGATCTCGGTGCTGACGCGATCGCGCACGGCCCAGTCGGCGAACAGGCCGAGCACGAGCGCCGCCGCGAGTGCCGCCGCGCCGATCGATGCGCGCCGCCACGGTCGCGCGCGATCGCGGCCGAGCTCGGCGAGCAGATGATCCATCGACGGAAAGCGATCGCTCGGCTTCGCCGCCAGGCCGCGCACGACGATCGCGCGCAAGCCGCCCGAGACGTGCGTGCCGGCCGGCGCTGGCTTGAGCTTGCCGGCGATCACGTTGCCCGCGAGCTCGTCGAATTTCGTGCCCGGAAACGGCCGCTCGGCGTAGAGCGCTTCGTACAGCGACGCGCAGAAGTTGAACTGATCGGTGCGCGGATCGACGTTGCCGCCGGAGAACTGCTCGGGCGCCATGTACGCCGGCGTGCCGAGCACCGAGCCCTCGGTCGTGAGCTCGACATCGCCGACCGCGTCGTTGCCCGGGCCCGGCTCCGACGCCGCGAGCCCGAAGTCGGTGACGCGCACACGTCCGTCGCCGCCGACGAGCACGTTGTCGGCTTTGAAGTCGCGGTGGACGATGCCGGCGCCGTGCGCGGCGGCGAGGCCGCGACCTGCGGCGACGTACGCGCCGACGATCTCCGGAATCGTCTTGCCCGGCTGCCACTGGCGCAGGCTCTTGCCGTCGACGAGCTCCATCGCGATGTACGTCGCGTCGCCGGCGGAGCCGACGTCGTAAACGGCGACGACGTTGGGATGGCTGATCTGCGCCATCGCCTGTGCTTCGCGCACGAGCCGCTCGGTCAACAGCTCGTCGCGCCGGCGCAACAGCTTGAGCGCGACGTCGCGGCCGAGCTTGGGATCGTGCGCGCGCCAGACCACGCCCATCGCGCCCGCGCCGATGCGTGCGTCGAGCTCGTAGCGACCGATCTTCGCGCCGGGCATCTGGCCGATCGGGATGCGCTCGCTCGTATCGTGCGCCGTCGCGTGTAGTGCGTCGGGATTCGCGGCGACGGTCGCGTCGATCGCGATGTGGCCGAGCTCGGCGAGCTCGTGTCGCGCCGTGATGCCGAGCAGCTCGCGACAATCGTCGCAGGTGTCGAGGTGGCCGAGCACGACGCCGCGCGCGCCTGTATCGAGCGCGCCCGACATCAGATCCTGTACGGTGTTGGCGTCGAGGCAGTCCACCGTTGGCCATTCTGACATGGTTCACGCGCGCGGCTGTTAATGGGACAATCTGTTGGTGAGCCGCGTGACCGAGCTGACGACCGCGAGCGGGATCCCCGCGACGTCGATCGCGACCGCGCTCGCCGCGTGGGAGACGTTGCTCGCGCAAGCGCGCAAACATTGGCCGGCCGTCACGTTCGATGACGACGCGCTCGTGACCTTCATCGCGCAACGGCTGAGCGGTGACGAGCTCGGCCAAGCGCTGTCGGCGGCGCTCGCGGCCGATCTCGCGCTCGCCGGTGCGTGCGTTGCCGGCGAGCCGACCGCGCACGCCGCGTTCGATGCGGTGCTCACCGAGGTCGATGCCGCCGGTGTCGCTGTCGGTGCGACACGCGATCTCGTCGAAGAGGTCAAGCAGCTGCTGCGCGTGCAGCTGCTCGTGCCCAAGGACGGCAAGCCGCCCGGTATCGGCGGCTATCGCGGCAAAGGACCGTTGCGCGGCTGGGTGCGGATCACCGCGACGCGCGAGCTGATCCGCCACAAAAAGAAGCAGGCGCGCCACGCCGAAGCCGATCGCAGCCTCGATCGGATGATCGCGAGCGAGATCGATCCGCAGCTCGAGGCGCTCAAGACCGAATACCGCGTCGAGTTTGCCGCCGCCCTCCGCGAGGCGATCGACGTGCTCACACCCGAAGATCGCACGCTGCTGCGCCAGCAGATCGTCGACGACATGTCGATCGACGAGGTCGGCGTCGCGTTCGGCGTGCATCGCGCGACCGCCGCGCGCTGGCTCAATCGCGCGCGTGCCGCGCTCGTTGCAGCGACGCACCAGCGGCTCGCGAACCGGCTCGATCTGCCGGTCGAGCAGATCGAGAGCGTGATCCGCTTGGTGCAGTCCAAGCTCGACGCGAGCGTCATCCGTTACTTGAAGGAGAGCTGAGCCAGTCGCGCAGCAGCACGTGCGCGGCCTCGGCGCGATCGACCGGCACGAGCACCATCATCGGCACGTACGAGCCGGCGATCCACAAGAGCGATCGCAGGCGCGTCGACTGGATGTGATGCGGAATGCCGGCGGCGTCGAGCCGATCGCGCGCGGCGTCGACGAGCAGCGGATCGTGCAGCGGCCACACCGCGACGAGCTCGCCGGTGCGGTGCGCGCGCCAATCGGCGATCGCGTCGGCGATCGCCGCGGCAACGACGATCGCGATCGCCGGATCGGTGACGTCGCGCAGCGGGCCGATCATCGCGAGCGCGTACAGCGCGGCGAGCGCGACGATCGTGATGCCGACGGCGCGCAGCCAGCCTTCGCGATCGACCGGTGCGAGCTCGGGCGCGAGCTCGTTGCGGCGACGGCCCGGTCGTGCGAGCACCCAGCTCCATACGATCGTCGCGGCGACGAGCACGATCGCGCCGGCGACGCGCGCCGACTCGAGATCGCGCAGCTTGATCTCGAGCGCGATCGGCAGCTCGACGTGCATGGCTGAGACCGCGGCGATCACCGCGATCACGCCACCGCCGGCGTACAGCGGCAGCTTGCCGGCGAGCGGTAGCGGGATCGCGACGCGGCCGGGCGAGCGCACGCGCCAGCTCGCGAGCGCGAGCGCGATGATCGACGCGGCGGCGATCGCGACGGCGGCGAATGCGAGCTCGCTCGTCGACGCGCTGCCCGCGCGACGCACGACCGGGCCCCACAGCCAACCGGCGACGATCAAGATGCCGTAGCCATTGCCGAGCCCGCGCGTCGTGATGATCGACGCGAGCACGGCGATCACCATGGGGCCGGCCGCGAGCGACGCGACCGCGAGCCAGAACATGCCCGGCGGGATCACGTTCACATCTCGGAGCGCTGCCATGTACGTCGCGACGAAGTACGCCTGCACGATCGCGGTCGCGCACGCGGCGATCGCGACGGCGAGGCCGAGCTTGCGGCGGCCGAGCACGGTGTCGCGCAGCGGGCGCCAGCGCGGCACCACCGTCGCGACGAGCTCGATCGCGACGAATGCGGTGACGAGCGGCATCACGCCGAGCAAGAACGGGTTCGCGTATTCGATCAGCGAATTGCCGCGGATGAGGTGATCGATCTCGACGCCGTTGATGCCCGGCGCCGTGACCATCGTGCCGGCGATGTAGACCAGCAGCGCGCCGAACGTCCACGCGAAGCGCCGCCACGTCCGCGAGCCGGTGCCGGCGGGAAGCGGCGTGATCGTGCGGCGCGCCGGTCGCGTCACGCGGATCGTGACGAACGCGAGCGCGAAGCCGAGCACGCCCGCGAGCAACGAGCTCAGCACGCGCGCCGCGATCACGCGACCGTGCTCGCTCGGCGCGACCCAGTGCGCGTCGCTGATCGTGCCGCCGATCGGCAACGAGCCCGCGCGCAGCACGTCGACCAGCACGTCGCGATCGTGCTCCATGCGCTCTGGATCGCCCGCGCCCATCGAGATGCTCGCGCGGCCGCCGCGGATCGCGCCGTTGATGATCGGCGCCGACTTGACGACACCGCCGACGATCGTCGCGAGCTTGTGGCCGACGATCTTGGCAGTCAGCTCGCCGAACTTCGCGGTGCTCGCGCGATCGAAGTCGAGCAACACGGTCGGACGGTTCGTGTTCGGATCGTAGCTGCCGACCGCTTCGGAGATCGACGAGCCGTCGAGCGGCACCTCGCGCGTCACGAAGTACGATCGCCACGCCACGCGTCGATCTTTGGCGCCCTCGGACGGCTCGATCCGCTCGTAGACGATCTCGGTGTCGGGCGGCGGCGACCAGCCCTGCGCGATCGCCGCAGCGAACGTGTGCTCGAGCGTCGCGCGATCGTGCGCGAACAAGTAGTCGTCGGTATGCCGCGCGTCGCTGTCTTCGTCGCGCCAGCTATCGATCTCGAGGCTCGGCTCGGCATCAGCTTTCAACATCATCAAGTCGGCGAGTCGCGCGGCCGCGGTGCTCTCGATCACCGGCCGAAACTCGAGGCCGCCCGCGTCGAGCATCTCGATCACGTCGGGCGCGTCGTGCTCGCGGATGCCGGGCAGATCGACGCGCACCGCGGTGCCGTCGCGCCGCAACACCGCGTGCATGTCGTGGCGCTCGAACCGCGCCGCCAGCTGGTCGAGATCGAACCCGCTCGGCGGGTTCCACGACGCGACCACGCCGCCGTAGCGCGCGATGCCTTCACCGGCACCGCCGACCGCAACGATCGCCTGGCGCGGCACCGCGTGGACGTTCCAGTACGCGAACGCGACACCAGCCGCGAGCACGGCGGCAACGATGCCGGCGCGACGCGGCGAAACACGATCTGCGAGTGCCGCGTTGCCGGCGGAGCCGGTCGCGACGGCGCGTGGCACGTCAGAAGCCATCACGCTTTGTACGATCTATCGATCGTCAGCTAGTCGCGAGATCGCCGGCTAGTCGCACAAAAAAGGTGCCGGACGTAAAATCCGGGACGGCCCACCGTTTTGCGCATCCACCAGGTAGTGAGCCGTCCCGGTGACTTTCTCTATGTGCAGTGCACGTGCCATCGGCTCTGCAGCGCCGAATTGATCTAGTTTCAAGCAGTTGGATCCATCGGGATCTCTTGATCATTGTGGTGAGCGGTAGACGAGTTGACGATCGGAGGTTACGAACGCGCGAGCACGTCCGCGGGAGCACCGTCATGCGCGATCGTTCCGCGATCGATCAGCCACGCGCGCGACGCGACGTCGTGAGCGAACTGCATTTCGTGAGTCACGATCATCATCGTCATGCTCCCGGCCGCGAGCTCGCGGATGACCTTGAGCACCTCGTCGCGCATCTCCGGATCGAGTGCGCTGGTCGGCTCGTCGAATAGGAGCACTTCGGGATCTTGGGCGAGCGCACGCGCGATCGCGACGCGCTGCTGCTGGCCGCCCGAGAGCTGATGCGGATACGACGCGGCGCGATCTGCCAGGCCGACGCGCGCCAGCAGCTCCCGGCCGCGGCGGTCTGCCTCGGTGGCCGCGATCTTCTTCACGACGCGCGGCGCCAGCGTGATGTTCTCGAGCGCGGTCAGGTGCGGGAACAGATTGAACTGCTGGAACACCATGCCGACCTTGCTGCGGAGCTCGTGCAGGCGTCGCGCATCGGTGGTCGGCGTCAACGTCACGCCTGCGATCACGATCTCGCCGCCGTCGAACGGCTCGAGGTAGTTGAGGCAGCGCAGCAGCGTAGACTTGCCGCCGCCCGACGGGCCGACAACGGCGATCGTCTCGCCCTTGCCGACTTCGGCCGTCACGCCGCGTAGCACTTCGAGCTCGCCGTGCTTCTTAAAGAGCGTGCGGACGCTGATCACCGCCGAGCCTCCGTTCGAGCACGCGTGCCAGCTCCGAAAGCGGCACGCTAAGCGCGAGATATAGCGCCGCGCAAAGCAAGCCCGGAACGAGCCAGCTCCGCAGATCGGCTGCCGCCACTTGCATTTGTTTGGTCAGCTCGATCACCGTGATCACGCTGACCAGCGACGAGTCTTTGAGCAGCGACACGAAGTCGTTCGTCATCGGCGGCAGCGCCGTGCGCAGCGCTTGCGGCAGCAGCACGTGCCGCAAGATCTGCCGCGGCCGCATGCCGAGCGCTTTTGCGGCTTCGGTCTGGCCGCGCGGGATCGCGAGCAGCGCGCCGCGATAGACCTCGGCTTCGTACGCGCCGTAGTTGAGCCCGAGGCCGAGCACGGCCGCTTGCACCGCGCCCAAGTGCACGTACGACGCGATGCCGTAATACAGCACGAACAGCTGCAGCAGCACCGGGGTCCCGCGGAACAGCTCGATGTAGCCGCGCGCGAGCGTGGTCGTGACGCGTCCGCCGTAGACGCGCGAGATCGCGAGCAGGCCGCCGAGCGGCACCGCGATCAAGAACGCGAGCACGGTGAGCTCGAGCGTGATCAGCGCGGCCTTCAAGAACTCGACGACCATCGGACCGTCGAGCTCGCGCTGCTTCGCGTCGGTCTTGCCGAGCGATGTCGCGATGTGCTGGCGGTCGTCCCACAGATTCGACTTGCGGAGGATCTGCTCGAGCTCGCGGTCTTTGCGCATGTCGGCGAGCGCGCCGTCGATCACCTGCGCGAGGTCGTCGTCGCCTTTGCGCATGCCGACGACGTAGGTGCCGCGCGCGACGTCGTACGGCGAACATTGCAGCAGTGGATGCTTGTCGGTGCAGCCGTAGCGATCGGCGATGATGTTGTCGAGCAGCACCGCGTCGCTGCGGCCCTGCTCGAGATCCAAGTACGGCTCCTCGTTGCCCTCGTAGAGCACCGGCCGGATCGTCGGCATCATCCGCAAGATGTCGTGCGCGAACGTCTGATTGAGCGTGCCGACGCGCTTGCCGCCGAGCTCGAACACGCTCTTGATGTCGCTGCCGCGGCGCACCGTCAGCGTCTCGGCGTAGACGTAGTACGGGTCCGACAACAGGATCCGGTCTTTGCGCTCCTGCGTCGCTTCGAGCCCGTTCATGATCACGTCGAAGTCGCCGCGCTCGAGCGATTGGATGAGGTTGCTCCAGTTGTACTGGACCATCCGCGCCTTGACGCCGAGCCGGCGGGCGATCGCATCCATCAGATCGACCTCGAACCCGACGAGATGGCTCGGGTTCGCCGGATCTTCGTAGACATACGGCTCGCCGCCCTGCACGTCGGCGCCCCAGGTGATCTCACCGCGGGCCTTGATGTCGGCGAGGGTGTGGCCTCGCGATGGCGCGTTTCCGCATGCCGCCGCGACGAGCAGGATCACGTAAACTGATCCCATGGACACGGCTCGCATGCTCGAGAAGTGTATCCGCGATCAATGGTCGCTGGACGACCTCGACTGGTCCGCGCCGCCGCCGGCGATGTCGCGCGACAAAGAAGAGGCGATCGTCCAGGCGTTCACGGATATGTCGGGCATCGAGCTGCTCGCCTCCGCGCTGTTCGACGTCCAGCGCCGCAAGACGAATGATCCGACGCTCGAGCAGATCTTCGAGAGCTTCGTCGTCGACGAGCAACGCCATTCGGCGGTCGCGAAGCGGCTCGCCGCCCACTACGACGTGCACCATTATCGCATCTATACGGAGAGCCCGTCGCTGGCGGATTTCCGGCCGCATTTCCTGGCCGTCGTCGAAGAAGCACTCCCCGAGCTCGCGAACGCGTACATCACTGCGGGCGAGCTGATCCTCGACGTCGCGCTGTTGCGCTCGCTCGACGATTACGTCGCCGACGACACGATGCATCGCGCGATGCACCTCATCAATCGCGACGAGTCGCGCCACATCGCGATCGACTTTCACATGACCGAGAAGTACTCGTCCGACGAGCACATCGCGGTGATGAAAGCGCGACCGTTGCCACCGGCGGGCCAGCTCGCCGCGAACATTCGCGCCGTCGGCACGATGATGTGGCACGCGAAGCCGTTCCTGCAGCAGGTGTTCATGGCGCCGATGGATCGCACCGATCCGAGCGGCCGCCGCGTGCGCGAGGCGATCAAGCGCGTGCAGCTGCTGATGCGCAAGCCGACGGTCGCGCGGATGGGCTTTCCGCGGTTCATCGCGACGATGCAGCGCATCTACAACACGCCGGTCGTCGGCAAGCTGTTCGGCCGCTTCTTGTTGCGCGCGCTCGGCGCCGACGATCGCTCCGCGCAGTATCTATTCACCGACGAAGAGCTCGCACGCAGCCAGCGGATGAGCTTCGACGAGCTCGCCGAAGACGCGCTCGCGGCGAAGTACAGCTAGCGTTGTCGTCTTCGAGCCGCGTCGAGCTCGACAAACTTGGCGAGGCCATTGCGCAGCTCCTCGATCATTCGCAGCACCCGATCGTTCTGTTCGATCCGCTGCGTCGGCGTGAGCCCGAGCGTTTCTCGGACGAGCGTGACGTCGACCTCGAAGCTCACCGTAGCAGGCCTGGCTGCGCCGCTCTAGCCGGCGTTTCGATCCGCCGCGGCGATTGCGGCTGCCACGTGATCGCGGCCGGATGACGCGATTTCGCGCAATTTCCGAAACCCGCGGTTTGCGTTTCGTCTCCCGCGGCATGCGATCGCGCGTGGCACGCGCAGTGAAATTCACCTCGATCATGACCAAGACCATCGATCCCGAACAGCTCGCCAACGTCAGCGGCGGCTTCGACCTCAACGCCGCGATCGACGCGGGTAACGGCACGGCGACCCGCTCGCTCGCGGCCGGCGGCTTCTTGGCCACCGGCGGCAAAGCGATTCAGGGCGCTGCGACCGCCGATGGCATCAAGCTCACGCTCGAGCACGGCCGCGCGATCGCCGCGCTCGCCGGCGGCGTCGGTGCAGCCGGCTGGCTCTACGGCGCCGGTCGCAACGTCGGCCAGCAAATGGGCTGGGTCAGCCCGGACGCAGCGGCTAAGGGCGGCGGCGATCAGTAACGAGCTCGCAGCCGAACTCGGACGGGTGCGTATCGACGAGCGTTTGCGTCAGCGTCCACTGATGGCCGAACGGATCGGTGAGCGTCGCTTGGCGCTCGCCGTACGGATAATCGCGGAGCTCGTCGTCGAGCGTCGCGCCGAGCTCGACCGCGCGCTTCGTGATCGCGGCGGCGTCTTCGACCTTGAGCATGATCTGGTGCGACCGGGCTTCGGCCGTCGGAGCTCGGCGACCCGGGCGAACCTCGCCGACGATGAGCTCGCCGCCATCGGGCAAGCCGAGCTGCGAGCGATGGCCTTCGCCGATCTTGACGTGCTCGACGAAGCCGAACGCATCGGTGTACCAGCGCACGGCCGCGCGCACGTCGGCGACGGTGAGCACGGGCGTGACGCGCGCGTGCGGGGCAGATCGATTGAAGATCATTTGGGTGGCTCTGCTGGAGGTGGGGTGAGACCGGGCGCTGCGACGATCGGATAGCTCTGGCGCTGCCAGAAGTTGATGCCTTCATCGAGCACGAACGCGTGCGCGTAGCCGCGCTTCTGCAGCTCGTCGACGACGATGCCCGAGAGATGGTGCGGGCACGCGCAGTACGCGACGACCCACGCGTCTTTCGGAATCTCGTCGAGCCGCTTCATGTCGGAGTGCGGGATCGAGACCGCGCCCGTGACGTGGACGAGCATCCACTCGGATGCCGGGCGCGCGTCGATCACGACGAGCTTCTTGCCATCGGCGATCGCCTTCGCGACATCGGCGGCGGGCACGAACCGCGGATCGGGTTTGCACTTCGGATCGCGCGGCGGGCACGGTTCGGCGTGACCGACGAGCTTCGGCGGCTTGCCGGTCGGATTGATGAACAGCGGCTCGGTGCCGGTCGGCGGCGGCAAGCGCTGCGACGCGACCGATTTCTGCAGCGAGCGCACGTACGCGATCAGATCGGCGATGTCCTGCGGCGAGAGCTTGTTCTGCCACGCGATCATCGGCGTCGTCGGCCGGCCGTAGATGATCGCGTGGTTCATGAACGCGTCGCTCGCCGACGCCAAGAACCGCGGGTTCGACAAGCTGATGAACTCGCCGCGGGTCAGCGGATTGCCGTGGCACTTCTGACAATCGGTTTCGTAGAGCGGCTTGCCGCGCGCCGCATCGCCGCCGGTCGGTGCGGGTGCGAGCTCGCGCGGCGCCGCGCCGTGGCTGCGAATCCACGCGGCGATCTCGGCGATCGCCTTCGGATCGAGTGGGCCGCCGAACGCTTTGGAGTACGCCGCCATCGACGTGCCCGGCCGGCCCTGGCCGATCGAGTCGATCAAGAACGAATCGCCGGCGCTCTCGAGAAACGTCGGGTTGACGAGCGACGGCGCGTGATCCGCTTTGTAGCCGGTCAGATCGTCGGCGTGACAGGGCGCGCAATACGTCGTGTATGTCTTCGCGCCGGCGGCGTGATCGACGGCGGGCTTCGCGGCGGGTGCCGGAGCCGGTGCAGGCTTGGCGTCTTTGCAAGCCGTGCAGCTCGCGACGACGACGATCAACAGCGCGAGCGCTCGGCGCATCGCGCGCGACTATCGCACGCGCCAGCCGCCCTCGATCCAGACGTGACGCGAGCCGCGAATTTCCCAGCGACCCGGCGCCCACGCATAGCCGCGCCGCTCGGGCTCGTAGTAGCCGCCGCGCCAGACCCAACGACCACCGCGACGCAGCCAGTGACCGCCGATCCAGACGTAGCCCGGCCGGACCACCACGGCTTCGTACTGCGCCGCCGGCGGCGCTTCGTCGACCTCGACGGTCGCGACCGGTTCCGGGGCTGGGGCGACAACGGCCGCTTGGCCGCTGACGTAGCAGCCGGTCAAGCTCGCGACGAGCGCGAGAGTTCCTAATCCATTGATAAGCTTCATAGGCAGCCTCCAGAGCAAGGGGCGCACCAGCATCGTCGCGTTAGGTTACGCGGGATTTCGCGTGCGCGTGAAGCGCGGGTCATGTGAAAGGCGCGCCACACTCTTTGCTCGGCCAGCGTAGAATACGCATATGGTCCGCGGTCTGGCCCTGCTCGCGCTGCTTTGCGGCTGCGAGGCTCGCCTCGGTCAGATCCAGAACGACACGACCGGCGGTGATGCCACGCCGGCCCCGAACGACGGCAACTCGGTATCCGGCGGCGATAGCGGCCCGACGGCCGACGCTGCACCGCTCGGTGCGTTCACCACGCCGGTCGAGCTTACGAACACGGCCGGCGCCGGCGCGAGCGTCGACGATCCGACGATGAGCTCCGACGAGCTCGACATCATCTACGCGGTCCAGGCCAACGGCGCGAGCACGAAGCAGCTGTGGGAGATCACGCGCGCGACGACGAGCTCGCCGTGGAGCACGCCGGTCGAGCGCGACGAGCTGAACATCGGCACCAGCGAAGAGAGCCCGCGGTTCTCGCTCGACGACAAGACGATCTACTACGGCGTCGACGGCGACATCTATCAGGCGACGCGCGGCACGATCGGCCAGGCATTCGGCACGCCGGCGAAGGTCGCCGCGATCAGCACCGCGAACTACGAAAAGTGGATGGCGATCTGCACCGGCAACGTCGTGATGGTCAGCCGCCAGAACGGCACGACCAGCAACATGGATCTCTACGAAGGCACGCTGACCGGTGGCGCGACCACGATCGACACGACGCTGAACTCGGCCGATAGCGAGATCTCGACGTTCTTGTCGAAGGACTGCTTGACCGTTTACTTCGCGTCGAACCGCAGCGGCCAGACGCAGCTCTACACCGCGACGCGCACCGCGGTCGGTCAACCGTGGACCACCCCGACGACGCTCGACGTGCCGCTGTCGCCCGCCGACGCCACCGACAACGAAGATCCGTGGATCTCGATCGATCAACGCACGTTCGTGCTGGCGAGCATTCGTACCGGCACGACGAAGCAGCTGTACATCTCGACCCGCTAGGCCATGCTTTGAGTCATGGCGGACCGCGCTCAGCTCGAAGCTTGGATCGCCGAGACGCAGCACAATCAGCAGCGCATCCGCAAATGGATCATGCCGGCGGCGATCGTCGCGGTCGCGCTGTTGTTCGTCAGCCGGCCCGTCGGGCTCGGCGCGATCTTGCTCGTCGTGCTCGTCGGCACCCTCGGCCAATGGATCACGCGCAGTCACATCGTCGACTGGCAGTCGCGACTCGACGCCCTCGACAAACCGAAGCCGGTCGGCCGCGCCGTGAAACGCTACGAGTCAGACTGACGCAGTAACGTGCGCCGATGCTGCGCACGATCATCTTGTGCTCGGTGATCGCGCTCGTCGCGCACGCCGATCCGTTTGGTGAATACAAAGTCACCCGCGTCGTCGACGGCGATACGATTCGCGTCGACGGCCTCGACAACTCGTTGCGCCTGCTCGGGATCGATACCGAAGAGACGTTCAAGCACAAAGCCGAGCGCGACGCGTATGCCGCGGGTTGGGCGAGCTACGTCACCCATGTTCGCGGCAGCTCGCCGCATCCGATGAAGTTCGCGACGCCGCTCGGCGAGGACGCCAACGTCTTTGCCGAGCATTGGTTCGCCGATGTCGACGTCGTGCGGCTCGAGCGCGATGATCCGCAGGAGATCCGCGATCGCTACCACCGCTATCTCGCGTACGTGCTCGCGAAGAAGCACGGCGTGTGGGTTTGCTACAACGTCGAAGCGGTTCGCGCGGGGATGTCGCCGTATTTTCCGAAGTACGGCCGCTCGCGCCGCTACCACGCCGACTTCGTCGCCGCCGAAGCCGAGGCAAAGGCCGCGCATCGCGGAATCTGGGCGGCGAACGCGCAGGCGTATCCCGATTATCCCGAACGCGAGGCGTGGTGGACCGCGCGGGGCGACTTCGTCGAGCAATTTCGCGCGAAGGCGCAGACCGACGCGAGCTACATCGACGTCACGCACGCCGACGCGGTGGCGCGGCTCGAGGCGCTCGTTGGCAAGCCCGTCGTCGTGCTCGGCACCGTCGACAAAGTGTATGTCGATCGGGTGTCGCGCGTGATGCTCGGCGAGCTGCCGCTCGTGGTCTTCAAGCGCAACGTGCTCGACGCGTCGCTGCTCGCCGCGTGGCAGGGCGAATTCGTCACGGCGTCGGGAACGCCGCAGCTCTACAAGGGCCGCGTCGAGCTCGTGATCGATCGCGCTTCTCAGATCGTCCGATCGCAAGTGCCCGGGATCACGGGAGAGACCAACAACGCCGCTGGAGATCGCGACGCGCGCTGACGTAGGGTGCACGCATGCGCAACGCGCTCGTGTGCCTGCTGATCGTCGCCGCCGCGTGCGGCCCGACGACGAAGCACGCGCCCGCGTGTACCGCGGAGCTGAACCCGGGCGACCTCGTCATTACAGAGGTGTTCGCCGACAGCGCCGACGGCGCCGATGCCGGCAAGGAATGGTTCGAGATCTTCAACAACACCGGCGATCCGGTCGAGCTCGAAGGCTTGGTCATCACCGCGAGCCGGCCCGATGGCTCGAGCCCGCAACAGCACGTGATGCGCGAGCTCGTGATCGCGCCGGGCCAGTATTTAACGCTCGGCAACTCGGCGCAGGCCGACGTCGCCGCGTGGATCGCGTACGGCTATGACGACGATCTCGGCTCGCTCTACAACACCGGCGGCGGCGCGCTCGCGCTGCAATGCGGCGACGTGATGGTCGATCAAGCCGGCTACGACAGCGTCAAGCCCGGCCACTCGCGCGAGTTCACCGACGCGCAGCCGCCCGACGCCACGCTCAACGACGACGCCGCGAACTGGTGCGAAGGCGACGAGACCGAGTTCTCGCCGAACGACTACGGCACGCCCGGCACCGACAACGACTGCCAGCCGGTCGTCGTCGGCGCGTGCGACGACAACGGCACGATGCGCCAGGCGGTCGCGCCGAACATCGGCGACGTCGTGATCACCGAGATCATGCCGAATCCGAAAGCGGTGAGCGCGACCGTCGGGCAATGGTTCGAGATCGAGGCGATCAACGACGTCGATCTCAACGGCGTCGGGCTCGATCGCGCGAACGATTCGACCGCGCCCGAGGTGCTCGATTCGGGCGCGTGCATTCACATGGCGGCGAGTAGCTTCGCGGTCTTCGCGCGCTCGGCCGATTCGACCGCGAACGGCGGCATCGACGCGCTCGGCACGTTCGACTTCTCGCTCTCGCCCACATCGAACCCGGACGTGCAGCTGGTCTACGGCAACGTCGTGCTCGATCAAGTCACGTGGACGACCGCGCCCGAAGGCGCATCGCTGCAGCTCGACCCGAGCGAGACCGATCCGGCCTCGAACGACGACATCAGTAACTTCTGCGCGGGCACACAGATCTACGACACCATCGACAGCATCAGCGATCTCGGCACACCGGGCGCGATCAACGACGCGTGCTCGACCACGCCGCCGTCGGGCCAGTGCAACGACAACGGCAACATGCGCGCGATCGTCACGCCGCCGATGGGAGCACTCGTGATCAGCGAGCTGTTGCCAAACGCCGCCGGCACCGGCACCGATCCGACGCAGGAATGGTTCGAGCTCGCGAATGTCGGCTCGGCAGCGTTCGATCTCAACGAGCTCGGCTTTCAAGGCAACGCGCAGAGCGTGAACGTCTTGCACGCGGCCGACTGCAAGCCGGTCGCAGCCGGCGGCTTCGCGCTGTTCGCACACTCGACCGATCCGACGGTCAACGGCGGCTTGCCGACGGTCGACGCGACGTTCTCGTTCGCGCTGTCGACCGAGCTGACCGTCTACACCGGCACGACGGTGCTCGACACGGTCACGCTCGCCAACCCGCAGCCGAAAGACGGCGTGTCGCGCCAGGTCAAGCCGGCCGAGCTCACGACGACGGGCAACGACAGCGCCGCAAATTTTTGCGACGCGGTCCCCGCACAACAATACGGCTCCGCCGCCAACTACGGCACGCCGCGCGCTCCGAACATCTGCATGTAGCTTGCAGACGCGATGGGGATGCTCCGTCCATCCTTGTTGCTGCTGTTTGCCACCGCCTGCTCGGGTCCGAGCTTTCAGCCTGCGACGTTGCCGCCGATTGCCGTCGAGGTCCCGAAGCCGAAGCTGGTGCAAGTCCCGCAGTTGTTGCTGCAGGCGGGCGAGCACTTCGCGTACGAAGTGCGGTTTCACGGCATCGTGATCGGCCGCGTCGATCTCGACGTCACCCCGACGCAGGTGATGAGCAAGTTCAAGACGAACGATGTCGCCGGCGCGTTCGCGACGGTCTCCGACGAAGCGACGACGACGCTCGACCGTGCCGGCGCGAAAGCCGCAGCAAATACCGAGACGTTGATCGTCGGCGGTGAGGCCAAGACCTACGACGGCGGCAACGCCGGGCAAACGCCGCTGTCGGCGCTCGGCGTGTTGCGCGCGTGGGCCAAGCCCGATGCGCAACCGGGCTTCTTGACGATCGCCGCGGCCGGCAAAATCTGGCGATTGGATCTCGCGCGACCGACCGCCGAGGATCTGCAGGGCACGCACGCGCTGCGCATCGACGGAAAAGTCCAAGCGGAAAAGCCGATCGCGCTGAAGATGTGGCTCGCCGCGAGCGACGATCGAACGCCGCTGCGCTTCGAGCTGTCGAACGACGAAGTGCACGTCGTGGCGGATCTGGTGCGTGAATAATTGTGTCGCGCTCCGAGCACACGTGTTGCGACGGCACAACAGCGATGAGGTCGAACCTCTGAAGTGATCGTTGCCGCGGCGTGGCCGCGTTCGTGCAATTCGAGCCGCGCAGCCATGAAGTCCGTCTACGTCGCGATCGGGATCGCGGCGGTCGGGATCGCATTGCCCTGCTACGCGGACGATCCGCATCTGCCGGCAATGGATTCCGAACGCCCGGTGTTATGTCTGCGCGATAGCGCCGACGAGGTTTGGCGGATCCAATGCGATCCGTCGACGCGCGTATGCTTGTACGCGCCCAACGACGAGCTCGACGCGAGCGGCAGAAATCGCGTCAAGCCGCTCGAGCGTGCGCGAACATGCGAGCTCGACGCGCCGTTCGATCGCAAGCGCATGGAAGCCGACGGCTACACGTTCGTACCCGGCAAGGTCGACGCGCCGTACGGCTGGATGCGCGACGAGCGCCAGCGCGTGTTCCAGATCAACTTCGATCTGAAGCGCCGCATGTACTTCGGCGTCGCGTACACGCCGGAGAAGGTCCTCGAGAACCCGCTCGCGAGCACGCGTACGTCGATCGACTTCGGCCTGCTCATCTTCGACGTCAAGACCGAGGATGGCGCGTCGGCGACGATGCATCGGTTTCGCTTCTTCGAGGGCCAGGTCCACATGGCGCCGTTCTCGTCGGAGTTCGTGATGGCGCACTACGATCTGTCGCATCGCTTCGTCGACCCGTTGCTGCGCATCACGACGTTCTTCGGCGAGCCCGAGCGTCACGACCTCGGCCTCAACCTCGGTATGTGGAACGAGGCCGGCGATCTCGAGATCCATCCGACGCCGTACGGCTACTCGCAGCTGTGGCGACACGCGACGTCGGAGGTCACGCTCGACTTGTGGCAGTCACACGATCTCGACTCGTTCGTGCGCGTGCGCACCGGCCTCGGGCTCGAAGGCCAGCACGACGACGTCAACGGCTATCGCTCGGCGATCTCGTGGACCTCGGCGCTCGAAGCCGACACGGTGCTCGACAAGAACGGCTTTCACAACTTGAAGTTCGAGTTCGTCCAAGAGAACCCGCGCTACTTCACGGCGACCCCGACGACGCCGCTGCAAACGCAGCGACTGTTCGCGCACGTGCAGTACGAGACCGTGTTGCTCGCGATCAACGATCAACCGTTGACGTTCAAGCTCGCCGCCGGTGGCGAGAAACGCAACGACTTACCCGGCGTCCCTAACACCTGGGCGTTCGTCGTGGACGCTGGGCTTCGGTTCAACCTGTGGGCGCCGCCTCGTCGCAAGCCATCGTAGTCGCGGCCCTCGCCTGCGTCGCTGCGCCCGCACGAGCCGACTCGTGCACGGGCGTCAACGACAAGGGCGCGCGCTTCGCGACCTGCTTCGATCCCGGCAATCGGCTGTCGATCACCGCCGCGACCGACGGCGGCAACCTCGGCCTCGGCTTCGGGATCGCGCTGCGCCACGAGATCACGTTCGATGACGATCCCGATCTGGAATGGAAGATGACGCATGTCTTGCTCGACGCCTCGCACGACGCGCTCAGCTCGAGCTTCGACGGGCTGGCGTACGGCGGCTTGTTCTTGCGCCACTCGCGCGACGGTCACATCGTGATCCCGATCGGCGAACCGAAGAAAGTGTTCCTGCCGTTCGACATCGGCGCGCTCGCCGAGGTCGGCCGGATCGACTGGCGCGCGGGCGAGCCGAGCGCGACGGTCAGCATCGTGCGCGTCGCGCCGCTCGTCGAATTCGCGCGCGCATGGAGTCATCGTGCGGTCGTGGCGATCGGACCGGCGGCGCACTGGGACCTCGCGTGGGATCCCGAGATGCATCGCGTCGACGAGTATCGCGTCGCGCCGTTCACCGAAGGCCTGTTGGATCTGCGGCTCGAATCGCACGACGGGCTCACCGTGCTCGACGGCCGCGTCGAAGGCGGGAGCGCGTGGCGCAACGACGTCGGCTGGCGACCCGAGATTCGCGCCCAAGCCTCGCTCGAGCGCGTGATGATCGCGGTCGACGACCGGCCGGTCGCGCTCACCGCGTCGATCCAGTACGACAGCGTGATGAACGAAACGGTTGCCGCGGTCGGCGCTCGGATCGTGCTGATCGGCAAGACCGACCCGCGCGTAAACCTCGCGCCGTTGGCCGGGCGGTAGTGCTAGCGTTTAGGAATGTGGATGCGGATCCCGACGTCGACGCTCGTGATGTCCCTGGTGGCGGCCGTGCCATTCGGCCTCGCGATCCGCGACACGATCTTGCATCACGACAGGCTGCACGAGCTCGCCGCCGCAGATGCACAACTGACCGCGCAGCGCGCCGCCGAGCGCGCCGCCGACGAAGCCGCACAGACGATGTACACGCAGCAGCTCGATCAAGAGCGCGCTGCCCGCGAGGACCGCGTGCGGCAACACGCGTCACTGCTCGTCGGTCACGCCTTCGTGACGCCGGGATTGGCGTTTCAAGGCGAAGAGCTCGGCGATTCGCCGGTCTACGGCGTCCCGACGGTCGTCGACGCGAACGGCAACGTGCTCGCGATGACGGCGACGATGGCCGACGACGACGTCGCATGCAGCGTGCTGCGCGAGGTCGCGGCCCAGACGTGGGGCGAGCCCGCGACCGATCGCGTGTGGCTCGATCTGCGCACGCATCACCGCGCGTCGATCACGCAAGACTGCGGGCTCGAATTCGGCCGCTTCGTCGACGCCGCCGCGTGGGTCAAAGATCTGCCGATCGATGCGACCGGCAAGTCGCGCGTCGAGCTCGCGAAGCGATTCGCAGCGAACGGCGATCCGAACCCCGATGTGGATTGGTTCGCGCCCGGGCTCGATGGCGGCGGCCTCAGCCGGATGTGGCCGATCTTCGACGTCGCACATCCCGACACGCTGTTCGGCCTCCAGATCGTGACGCCGGCGACCGCGAAGACGACCGAGCTCGTCGTGCAACAGCTCGCGACGCGGCTCGGCGCCAAGCCGGTGCATCGCGACGACGACGCGTTCATCTGGCGCAAGCCGATCGCGATGAAGCTCACGGTCGACGACGGCACGCTCTACATCGAGCTCGGCCCGGACGCGCTGCGATGAAGCTCACCACGATCGTCGCCGGTGTCGATCTATCGGTGCCGAGCAATCACGCGCTCGAGCGCGCCGCCGTGCTCGCGATCGAGCACCACGCGAAGCTCGTCATGGTCCACGCGACCACCGACGAGCCGGCGCCCGAGCACGCCGACGAGCTCGTGCTGCGCCAGCTCGGCGAGGTCACGCGGGCGATGCGCGTCGAGATCACGCGCCGGCTCGCCGACCACCTGATCGAGCTGCGCGCGCGCGGCATCGACGTCGAGCTCGTCAGCCCCGAAGGTCCGCCCGGCGAGCTCGTCACCAAGGTCGCGCACGATCGCGGCGCGCAGCTGATCTGCGTCGGCACGCACGGCACGACCGGCATCTCGCGGCTCTTGCTCGGTAGCGTCGCGACGGCGATCTTGCGTCAGGCGACGTGCGACGTGCTGGTCTGCCGCGGCGACGGCACCGAGCCGTTTCGCCGGCCGCTCGTCGCGACCGATTTTTCAGCGACCGCCGCGCGCGCGCTCGTCCATGCCGCCGCGCTGTCGGCGCCGGGCGTACCGATCGACCTCGTCCACGCCTGGCAGCTACCGGCCGGCTCGTGGGGAGCGTCGCTGCTCGGTCAGACGCGGTTCCCGTGGTCGCACGTGCGCGACAGCGTGATCACAGCGGCGCGCGGCAAGGGCGAGCAATTGATCGCCGGCCACGCATCGCTCGGCCGGCCGCTGCACATCGAGCTCGAGCAAGGGCCGCCTGCGACGGTGATCGCCAGCGCCGCAGAGCGCGCCGGCCACGACCTGATCGCGCTCGGCACGCACGGTCATCGCGGGTTTCGCCGCCTACTGCTGGGCAGCGTCTGCGAGAGCACGATTCGTCACGCGCCGTGCTCGGTGCTCGTCGTGCACGCGGCGTGAAGCTCAGCCGCCGCCTTCGAGCGTGAGCGCGCCGATCTTGTTGTCCTCTTTGGCGGCGTCGTCGGCGCCCGGCAGCGCCTTCTTCTGCTCCGTGATGTTCGGCCACGTGTCGGCCGTCTCGGCGGCGCCCTTGAGGTGCGCCGGCCAGCTCGACAGGTCGAGCTCGCTCGCCTTTTTCGCGCCGCTCACCAGCGCGTTGATGTCTTTGTAGACCGCCCACTTCGTCGGCAATTCGCTCTCTTCGAAGATCGCCGTGGTCGGGCACTCCGGCTCGCACGCGCCGCAATCGATGCACTCGTCGGGATGGATCGCGATCGAGTTCTTACCTTCGTAGAAACAGTCGACCGGGCACACCGCGACACAGTCGGTGTATTTGCACTTCACGCACGGATCAGCGACGACGTATGCCATAGGGCGAATCTAGCCACATCTTCGCGGTCGTCGCAAAGGTGGTAGCGCACGGATTGGCGAGGGTGCAGACTGTCGCGCGATGAAGCCGTTGCTCGCGTCGCTCTTGCTCGTCGCCGCCTGTCACAAGTCGAAGCCGGCGGCCGCGATCACGCCCGAGTACACGCAGGACATCGCGAACCTGTGCGATGTCGTCCACCTGTCGGGCGCCGATCAGCTGCCCGAAGGCAGCCGCTCGCCGTCGATCGCGATCTGGCTCGGCCCGCACATCAAGACGCCCGCCGGCCACGATTTTCTCGTCAAGATCCAGCCGCTCGAAGGCATGGAAAAAGCGGCGGCGCTCGACGCCGAAGCGAAGCGCGTGGGAATCGGCACATGCGCGCTCGCCGATGAGTGGCGACGCTGATCGTTCCGTGTAGGATCGCGGCATGAGGGCCGCCGGCCTCGCGCTTCTGGCCGCGACCACGTGCAACTGCAACTCGATCTTCAAGATCGATCAGTCGCAGCCGTGGGACGCGCACCTGCCGATCGATGCCGCCGACTATCCGGCCACGATCACCTGGCAGACCTACCTCGGCGGCAGCAACGCGACGTTCGATCCGATCGATGGCCTCGCCGTAGAAGTCGGCTCGCTCGACGGGACGGTTCCGCCGATGCCGGTCGCGGTCGATCCGATGACCGGCGCGTTCAAGATCCCGAACCAGCTCGGCCAGAAGCCGACGCGCGTCCTGTTCGACTCGCCGTACGACCACGTGCCGACCGAGATCCAGTCGGGGCTGCAAGGCTTCACCTACGCGTTCCCGATCTTCGGCCGTCACGGCGCGGCGCGAGCACCGGCCGACGGCTCCGCGATGTTCGACGGCAGCGCGACCGGCGCGATGACGTACGCGCACGAGCGCCTCGTGACGACCGGACTGTGGGCGGTCGAAGACGCGTCGACGGTCCTGACCGGCGGCACGTTCCAGTTCGCGTATGGCGCGGCCGAGTCGCTCAGCGGTCCGCTCGGCGTTCCGCAAGGATCGGCCGGCGATGCCCAGGTCGTGTTGTACATGTCCGGCAGCGCCGACGACATCGGCTTCGCGACGTTCTCGGCAAACGGCTTGAGCTCGCCGGTGAACGGAACGTTCGCGTCCACGCCGATCGTGACAGTCACGCCGAACACGGCCGCGACCGACGACGGCACCGGTCGAGTCGGCGACGCGGTCGGCGGCTCGCCGAGTGCCTTGTACTGGGCCGGCGTGATTCCGATGACGACTGCGATGCCGCCGTTCGCGCAACCGCTCGGCTCGCAGATGGCTCCCGCCGGTGGCCCGCCTCCG
>DASXEF010000387.1:0-3383 GCA_036490255.1 Kofleriaceae bacterium | reverse complement strand
GTCGGTAGCGATTTCGCGTCGAACTGATCGCTCGCGAACGCTTCGCCAAATGCCTTGAGGTGCGCGTCGGCTTCAGCGCGATCGAAGTGCGGCACGCCGCTGATCGATTGCTCGTACGCGGCGCGCGACTTGTCGACCTGGTCCTGCGTCAGGCCGAGCTCTTTCGCGAGGTGCGCGAGGTGGCCGTCCTTCTTGTCCTCTTCCGGCGCGTTCGCGCTGTGCCAGACCTCGAAGTGCGCTTGGACCTTGTCGACGAGCGCTTGGCGTTGCGGCGGTGTCAGCGTCGCGTGGAGCTGGTTGAGCGAATCGGCGATCGCGTCGTGGATCGTGCCCGATTGCGTGCCGACCTCGGCGATCGACGTATCGAGCTTGGCCTGGTCGAACTGACCGCTGGCGATGCCGTCGGCGACGGCGTTGAGCACGGTCTTCTCGGCCTCGCGCGCCGGCTCCATCTTCGCGTAGAGGTCGCTCTTGATCTTTTCGATCGCGCTTTTCTGATCAGGCGTCGTGTTGATCTGATCGAGACTGATCGCGATGAACATCGCCATGCCACCGTGATGGTGATGGCGATGATGGACCATCAGATCCGTCGTCGACTCGTCCTCTTCCATGCCGGCGCCGGGCTGCGCCGGTTGTGCTTCCGCGACGTCCGCCGAGCCGCCGGGACCGTTCGCGGCCGGCGTGCTCCCACCGCAACCGAGCGCGGCACTCATCAAGAATGGCAAGAGATAAGAAGTGCGTTTCATTGCGACGAGTCTAGGGCGGCTGTTTTGACGCCTGCAAGTCGACCCTATTCACATTGCGAAAGTTAATCGCCGTGCGCGGACGCCCGGCGAGGCATTCCTGCTCGCTCGCAGCTCAGCGGCAGCCGATCGCCGGCAACTTCGCGAGCTCTTCGACGCACTCTTTCACGGTCTCGCGCACGAACACCTGCGAGCGTACTTGCGAGTCGCGCTCTTCGCCGGGATTTGCCGCCGTCTGCAGCGCGAGGTCGAGCGCTTGCGGCAGTGGCTTCGCGAGCGTGCACTGCTGCTGCGCCGCCGGTCCCGCACAGCTGCAGACTTTGTCGACGTACGACTGACACGCATCGTGTGCGCGTGCGACCTCGGCGGCCGACAGCGGCTCGACGGGCTTGCGATGCTCTTCGCTCTTCGCGCAACCGACGACGAACAGCATCGCGACGAGCAGCTTCATGCGGCCTCGACGCGCGCGAGCACGACCGAGATGTTGTCGACGCCGCCCTCTTCGTTCGCCGCTTCGACGAGCCGCTCGACCGCGCGATCGAGATCGCGCTCGCTACCGAGGATGTGCTGGATCTGATCGTCTTTGAGCATGCCGGTCAGCCCGTCGGAGCACAGCATGTACGTGTCGTTGAGATGCGGCTTCTCGCTGAAGATGTCGACCTGCACGGTCTCCTTCATGCCGAGCGCCCGCACGATCACGTTCTTGTGCGGCCAGTTCTCCGCCTCTTCGGGCGTGACTCGCTTCATCCGGATGTAGTCGTTGATCAGCGAGTGGTCCTCGGTGACCTGCGTCAGCTCGGTGCCGCGCATCCGGTAGCAACGGCTGTCGCCGACGTGGCCGATGATGAGCTGGTCGTCGAGGAAATAGAGCGCGATGCAGGTCGTGCCCATGCCCTTGAACCGAGCCTCGCGCTGCGAGCGCTCCCAGATCTCGAGGTTCGCGAGCATGATGCCGGTGACCATGCGGTTGACGTCTTTGCGCATGTCGCGATCGACCTTGTACGGCCACGTCAACACCTGCTGCTTGCCGGTCTCCGTGAAGTGATCGACGATCAGCTCGACGGCGAGCCGGCTCGCGACCTCGCCGGAGGCGTGACCGCCCATGCCGTCGCACACGATCGCGAGGCGTTCACCGGTCTCGGGAATCGCGATCGAATCCTCGTTGTGCTCGCGTTTGCGGCCGATGTTGGTATCGCCCGCAAACCGGACGCGAGAACCGTCGAGCGGAAACGAAGTGCTCACCGGTACGCATTGTAGCTCTGCGAGCGGTTGAATTCACGGACGGACCTGACCATCCTCATGGTCATGGTGGCCAGCTCGATGTGGTGGGGCTACGCCGAGGGTAATCGTACCCTCGTCGGGATCGTGGTGGCGTTGATCGCAGCCGCGGCCATCGGCTTCGTCGCGCGTGGGTGGTGGAAGCGCCGATGACCGAGCTTGCCCGTGGCACCGTCGCAGACCGGCCGTGGGGGCGCACGTTGGGTGCGCTCGGCCTGCGCGGGTTGACCGGCCAGCTCACGCTGCTCGGCGACGCCAAGCCGTACCGGATCGCGTTCGAGCAGGGCGCCGTCGTCGGTGCGAGCTCGCCGCTCGCGAGCGATGCCGCCGTGCGGGTCGCGCTGACCGGTGGCCTCATCACGTCGACGCAGGTCGCCGATATCACGCGCCGGATCGCCACGAGCCCGCACCGCGACGAGCTCGAAGTGCTCGCCGAGGTCGTACGGCTGCCGCCGGATCACGCGATGAAGCTCCGCCGCCGACTGGTCGCGCAGCGCGCAGCGCGGACGTTTTCCGTCGAGCACGGCGACTTCGTCGTCGAGGATCGCGTCGACGTCCCGGTCGTGCCGGGGACGGCGCTCGACGTCCGCGCCGTGATCTACCTCGGCGCACGCGCGAACCTCACCGAAGAGCGGCTTGGCAACGAGATCGCGCGGCTCGGCGCCTGGTTCCGGATCAAGCCCGACATCGTCGCGGATCTCGTGCAGTTCGGGTTCACCGAGGCCGACAAGCCGATCCTGCAGCGGCTGATCACCGGCGTGAACATCGACGATCTCGAAGCGAGCGCTGCCGACGGCATCGGCGAGCACGGCGTGCGCGCGATCGTCTACGCGCTCGTCGCCTGCAACGCGTGCGAGATCGAGGGCGAGCCGAGGCCGAGCGTCGCGCGCACGACGCGCGAGACGTTCGAGCGCGGGATGATTCGGACCACGACGCCGCCGATCAATCAGCGCACCGGCGCGACGACAACGCCACCGCGCAGCGCGCGCGGTAGCACGACACCGCCGCAGCAAGCGCGCACGACGAGCGTCGACGTTCCCGACGGCATGCAGCTGCGATCGCCGCGCTCGACCACGCCACCCGCGCGGCACGGCGGTACGACCACCGGGCCGTTTCCGACGATTTCGCGCACGCAAACTCCGACGGCGGTCCCGCGTACGCAAACTCCGACGACGGCTCCGACGACGCCGCGCACGCCGACGAATCCGACTCCGACCGGACCGATGCAACCGCGCACGGCGACGCCGGGCTCGACGCCACCGCCGCAGGCCGCGCGCACGCGGACCGGCCCGACGCCGAGCCGCACGCCGACGCCGATGCCGCAAACCGCACGAACGCCGACGCCGACCGGGCCGCAGATGG
>DASXEF010000380.1:0-9438 GCA_036490255.1 Kofleriaceae bacterium | reverse complement strand
CCGTGCATGCTTCGCTGTGGCCGAGCACGGCGTAGTCGACGCCGGCCGTGTTGAGCACCTTCACCATCGCGCGTGTCTGCTTGATGATGCGGCTGTCGAACGCGCCGGCGCAGCCGACCCACAAGATGTACTCGGGATCGGGATGGTCCGCGACCAGCGGCACGTCGAGGTCTTTCGCCCAATCCATGCGCTGATCGTTGCTGATGCCCCACGGGTTCGACTGGCGCTCGATGTTGCGATATGTGCGCTGCAGCTCGCTCGGCGTCTTCTCCTGCTCGAGCACCAGGTTCTGGCGCATCTGCAAGATCTTCAGCGGGTGCTCGATGAACACCGGGCACACTTCCTGGCACGCGCCGCACGTCGTGCACGCCCACAGCGTGTCCTCGGCGATGCGACCGCCGGTCAGCTTCGGCATCGTGTCGAGCTCGTGCTTCGCATCGGCGAGCCGCTGCTTCGCGAACGCGCCGTCGGGTGTCTCGTGACCGTGATTGAACTCGTCGAGCCCGGCGACTTGCGTCTCGAGCTCGGCGATCTCGTCGCGCAGCTCGACGCGATCGAGCATCTCGTAGCGGATGTCGTGCACGAGCTGCATCGGCGACAGGTTCTTGCCGGTGCCGTACGCCGGGCAGTAGTTCGAGCAGCGCGCGCACTCGGTGCACGCGTACGTGTCCATCAAGCTCTTCCACGAGAACTGCTCGAACTTGCCGACGCCCCACTGCGTGTCGTCTTCGAGATCGATCTTCGGCAGATCCATCCGGCGCTCGCTGCGATTGCGCAGCGCGATGTTCGGCAGCGCGCCGAGCAAGTGGATGTGCTTGGAGTAGGGCAGGTAGTTGAGAAACGTCAGCAGGATCAAGACGTGGAGCCAGTACGCGATCGTGTGACCGCGCTCGGCGACGTCGGGCGCGAGCGGCGAGAGCCAGTGCGCGATCGCGCTCGAGATCGGCATGAAGCTCGGCGCGCTGCCGCCGATCGCGAGGTCGCCGGCGATCTCGTAGCCGCGCATCAAGAAGTACGAGATCATCAGCGCGCCGATGCCGCCCAAGATCAGGCCGGCGTCGAGGCTCATCGGGATCAGCGGCGGCTTCACGAGCACGCGGCGGATCACCGCCCACGTCACCATCGCGAGCACGATCGCGTTGAACACGTCGATGACGAGGTACAGCGGCTGGTAGAGCACGTTTGGCAGCAGCGCCAGTGACACGCCCGGAATCGCGCTCGACACGACCGTATCGGCGGTCGCGATCGTGATGATCAAGAAGCCCCAGAAGATGAACAGGTGGTGCTTGCTCGAGCGGTGTTGCGGGCCCTCTTCGGCGACTTTTTTCTGACCGAAGAAGTAGATGGCGATATCGGCGATGCGGCCGCCGATCTGGTCGAGCCGCGGGCGCGGATCCGGGCGGCCGGCGAACACGGCGCGTCCGAACAACCACGTGGTCCGCGCGAAGAACGCCAGCGACGCCGCGAGCAGGAGAATGAACAAGACCTGAGTCACAGCGAGAACGGCTTTACCACGGCCTGCCAACACGTAGTTTCGCCGCTCCCGAGAATCGTGCATGGTGAGGATTCGCCTTGGCCGATCACTCGAACATCCTGATCGTGAGCGACCTGCACTTCGGCGAAGAGCTGTTGCCGGGCGCGTCGACCGAGCGCCGCGAAGCGGTCGAGCTCGGCGCGCAGGCGTTTCGCGACTTCGTGCGCCACCAGCGCGTGCGCAAAGTCGGCGGCCGCAACTGGCGGCTCGTGATCGCCGGCGACTTGTTCGACTTCATGTCGGTCGTGATCCCCGGCTCGCCCGATCTGCCGGCGAAATCCGCCGACGAGCGCCGGCTCGGCGTCGGCCGTGGCGCACGCGCCGGCGTCGCGCGGCTCGCCGCGATCTGCGCGCGTCATCAGTCGCTGCTCGACGAGCTGGTCAAGTTCGCCGCGGCCGGCCATCGCATCGACGTCATCGTCGGCAATCACGACGTCGAGCTGCTCGAGCCCGAGGTGATCGCCGAATGGCAGCGCCAGCTCGCGGCGACCGGCGCCGACGCGACCGCGCTGTCGCGGATCCACATCGTGCCGTGGTTCGTCTACGTGCCCGGCGTCGCGTGGATCGAGCACGGCCACGTCTACGACGAAGGCTGCTCGTTCGAGTTCAACCTCGCGCCGTGCGATCCGAAAGAAGATCGCCTCGTGTTCAACGCCGACTACGCCGCGATCCGCTATCTCGCGATGGCGTCGCCCGAGCTCGATCCGCACGGCATCGAGGCGTGGAGCTTCGGCGGGTTCTTGCGCTACGCGTGGGGCAAAGGCTTCACCACGTTCATCAAGCTGATCGGCGCGTACCTGCGCTTCATCGGCGCGCTGCTCGGCGCGAACTTCATGCACAAGTCGATGCGCCGCCGCCACGCTCGCCGCCGCTTGCATCGCGATCGGCTCGAGCAGGCCGCGGTCGCCGGCGGGCTCGACGTCGAGCGCGCACGTGCGGTCGATCGGCTCGCGCGCGCGCCGTTGACCGTGAGCTGGCGCCGGCTCGCGCGCTTGCTCGTGCTCGACAAATGGGGCGCGGTCGTCGGCGCGCTCGTGCTGATGTTGCTCGGCGCGCTCGTGCTGCCGCATCCGTGGGCGGGGATCACGGCGCTGGTGATCGTCGTCGCGGTCGTGATCTACATGGCGACGGTCGGCGATCACATGGTGACGTCGCAGCTGCCGATGCGATTCGTGCCGCGCCGGCTGCGCGATCATATCGACGTGCCGGTCGTGGTGTTCGGTCACACCCACGATCCGCGCTGGCAAGAGCTGCACGGCGGCGGGCTCTACGTCAACGCCGGGACGTGGCTACCGGCATCGCGGCCCGGGCTGCGCCGCAGCTTCACGCACGTGCTCGTCGAGCCGCGCCCCGGCGGCGCGCCGAAGGTCGAGCTCCGCCAGTGGCGCGACGGCGCGAGCCTGCCGTTCGATCCGCGCGACGACATCGGCGCCGGCGTGACGAACCCGAACTTGCGCAAGATGGCTTAGTCGCGCGCGAGGAAGCGATCGCGCACGTACTAGACCAACCGCGGGCCATCGTCTGCGGGTGCGGCGAGGATCTCGTCGAGCAGCGCCGCATCGGCCACGCGCGCACGCTACCTTTGTTTCCATGTCCGAAGCTGCGACGTGCTCGAACGGGATCCCGGGTTCGGCCGATCTTCGCTAGCTGTCAGCCCCGCGTGATACGCCGCTACCGTGTCTGGTCGGAGCCCCGCGGAGACGCCGCTCATGCGGCAGTACCTCGACGTCAAGGATAAGCATCCCGACGCGCTCGTGCTGTTCCGGCTCGGCGACTTCTACGAGCTGTTCTTCGAGGACGCCGTGCTCGGCGCGCGGCTGCTCGATCTCACGCTGACCACGCGCGACAAGGGCAAAGAAGATGCGGTGCCGATGTGCGGCGTGCCGCATCACGCCGCGCGCGGCTACATCGCGAAGCTGACCGAGCTCGGCCATCGCGTCGTGATCGTCGAGCAGGTCGAAGATCCACGGCTCGCGAAGGGCCTCGTCAAGCGCGAGGTCGCGCGGATCGTCACGCCCGGCGTCGTGCTCGACGACGAAGTCCTGGATCCGAAGCAGCCGCGCTACGTCGCCGCGATCGTGCCGACGAAGCAAGCGGTCGGCCTCGCGTATCTCGATGCGACGACGGGCGAGTTGCGTGCGACCGAGCTCGCACCGGCCGAGCTCGAAGGCGAGCTCGTGCGCGTCGCGCCGCGCGAAGTGCTCGCGGATGCCAAGCAGCTCGCCGAAGGCGGCGCGCTCGCGCTGCTGCGCACGCGCTATCGAGTCGCGTGGCACGCGGCGCCGATTCCGTCGACGGTCGATGCGGCCGCGGCCGATCTGACGAAGCTCGCGGGCGTCGATAAAGAAGCGCCGCTCGCGATGCGCGCGGCCGCCGCGGTCGTCAGCTATGCACGCGCGACGCAGCCGACCGGCGCGCTGCCGATCCGCACGCTCGCGATGTATCGCCCCGGCGACGCGGTCGTGCTCGACGAGGCGGCGATCGCGAACCTCGAGCTGGTCGAGACGCTGATCGGCCGGCGCGCGCAGGGCTCGTTGCTCGACGTGATCGATCGAACGGTCACCGCGCCGGGCGGCCGGCTCTTGCGGCGCTGGCTGCTCTATCCGCTGGTCGACGTCGCGCAGATCCGCCGCCGCCAAGATGCGGTCGCGTGGCTCGTCGAGCGGCCCGCGTTGACCGAGCAGCTGCGTCGCGCGTTGTCGCGCGTCGCCGATCTCGAGCGGCTCGCCGGCAAAGCGACGCTCGGCGTCGCGACGCCGCGCGATCTCGGCCGGCTGCGCGACGCGCTCGCGGGCTTGCCCGAGCTGATCGCGCTGATCGCGAGCGGGACGACGAAGCTAGATCCGGCGCCGGCGTTGCTCGCGCTCGAGGCTGCGCGCGATCCGCAGCTCGCGAAGCTCGCGACGCGGCTCGGCAAGGCGCTCGTCGATGCGCCGCCGCCGATGCTCAAAGACGGCGGCGCGATTCGCGCCGGCTACGATGCGACCGTCGACGAATGCCGCGGCCTCGCCGACGGCGGCAAAGAGCAGATCGTCGCGATCGAAGAGCGCGAGCAAAAGGGCTCGGGCATTCCGAGCCTCAAGGTCCGCTACAACCGCGTGTTCGGCTACTACATCGAGATCACGAAGTCACATCTGGCGAAGGTGCCCGCGCACTACGCGCGCAAGCAGACGATCGCGACGGGCGAGCGCTACGTCACGCCCGAGCTCGCCGAGCTCGAGAAAAAGGTCCTCGCCGCGGAAGACACGCTCGCGATCCGCGAGGCCGAGCTGGTTCGCGCCGAAGTGATCGCAGTCGCCGAGCTCGCGGCGCCGATCGCGGCCGCCGGTGCCGCGCTCGCGGTCTGCGACACGTGCGCCGCGCTCGCCGATGTCGCCGCATCGCGCGGCTATTGCCGGCCGATCGTCGACGATGGTCGCGCACTCGAGATCAGCGACGGTCGCCACCCGGTGATCGAAGCGATGCTAGCTGCGGGCGCATTCGTGCCCAACGATTGCCACTTGGATCCCGACTCCGATCAGCTCGTGCTGATCACCGGCCCGAACATGGCCGGTAAATCGACGTACATGCGCCAGGTCGCGCAGATCGTCTTGCTCGCGCAGATCGGCGCGTTCGTGCCGGCGAAAGCCGCGACGATCGGCGTGTGCGACCGCGTGTTCACGCGCGTCGGTGCGGCCGACAACCTGTCGCGCGGCGATTCGACGTTCATGGTCGAGATGCGCGAGACCGCGACGATCCTCGCCAACGCGACCGCGCGCTCGTTGATCGTGCTCGACGAGGTCGGCCGCGGCACGTCGACGTTCGACGGCGTGTCGATCGCGTGGGCCGTCGCCGAGCACATCCACGACGCGATCGGCGCGCGCACGTTGTTCGCGACCCACTATCACGAGCTCGTCGCGCTCGCCGAGTCGCGGCCGCGCGTGCGCAACGTGTCGGTCGCGGTGCGCGAGCACAAGAACGAGATCGTGTTCCTGCGCCGCGTGATCCCGGGCGGTGCGAACAAGAGCTACGGCATCGACGTCGCGCGGCTCGCCGGCTTGCCCAAGCGCGTCGTCGATCGCTCGCGCGAGATCATGGCGACGCTGGAGACCGGCTCTCATCTGGCCGCCTCGCCGCAGCTGTCGCTGCTCGCGAGCGTTGCACCGACATCTCCGGTGACGGCGCGCTTAGCCGCGATCGATCCGAATCGGCTCACGCCGCTCGAAGCGTTGCAGATCCTCGCGGAGCTGAAGTCACTCGTCTGACGTCGCGGAATATCGGTGACGATCGAATCGGTCGAACGCGACGATCGGATCGCTCACGCCTACGCCTGCTCCAGCTCCGCTTACCTAACTACATATCCGCTGTCGCTGGCCGCCCCCAAGCCGGCTCGATAGGGGGCTGCCGCCCCGACGATGCCTCATCGCAACCGGTCAGAATGATTCCGGTTCGGCTTGGCCCGGTGCTTGTAATTGTCTCGCTCACTGATGAGGAGGAGCGCCGTGAAGCAAACCGTCAAGAGCATCGCGATTGGAGCCGCGCTGTTCACTATGGGCCCTGTGGGCTGCACTAGTGACAGCGACTCGGGCCCGCTGGGCAACGTCGACTCGTTGATCGTCTTGCAGCGCGTGGCTCGCAACGACGACGGCAACGTCTTCTCGTACACCAGCTACATTCCGGGGGCACATCTTGTAAAGCTGTCCCCTCCGACTGCGGCCGGCACGAAGACCCCGATCTGCTGTGATCAGCAGCCCGAGCTCGCCGGTATGGACATCCAGTCGTACGACATCTCGTTCGACGCCACGCAGATCGTGTTCTCCGGCCACTCGGCGGCGGACACGAACTACGGCATCTACCTGCTCGATATCAATTCGGGCGTGGTGACGCAGCTCGCGACCGACCCCGGCCGCGACTACGTCTATCCAATCTTCCTGCCGGGCAACAAGATCTTCTTCGACACCAACGATGTGGTGTCGAACCCCGTCACCGACCCGATGCCCGCGCAGCACGTCGACGAGTACGAGCGCGCGACGACCGCACAGGTCGGCACGATCAACATCGACGGTACGGGCCTTTCGCTCGGACCACGAAACCTGTCGCACCGCGTGATGCCGAGCTTGGCGTCCGACGGTCGCATCATCATGACGCAGTGGCAGCACCTCGGTCCCGAGAACCAGGGCGACCTCGAGTTCATGAACTCGGACCTCACCGATCTTCGCGGCGCGTTCGGCGGCGAAGGCTCGACGGCGTCGAACTCGTCGTTGAAGGCGCGCGAGATCGCACCGGGCCGCATGGTCGCGATCGCGACCGCACGTGACCGGACGATTCAATCCGGCGCGATCATCGACGCTCGCCTCGGCATCCCGTACGAGCAAGACGGCGTCTATCGCGCCGACAACCAGATGTCGATGGCGAACGAGTCGTTCGTCAACCTGACGCCCGACGTCCCGACCGACAACTCGCCGTCGGCCGACACCATCGGTCGTTACTACGACGCGTTCCCGCTCGATCAATCCGAGCACCCGCAGTTGCTCGTGTCGTGGGCCGATGGCCCGGTCGAGACCGAGGTCCTCGCGGCCGCGGGTCTCAACGCCGAGTTCGGCATCTACGAGTACGACAGCAGCACGTACGAGCGGCACCCGATCATGCAGGACCCCGGCATGTGGGACATCTTCGCTCGCCCGCTCGAGCAGCGCACCGCGCCGGCCATCACGGCGTCGGAGCTCGACAACACGCTCGGCCAGGAAGCGCTCATCGGCACGATGAACGTCTACGACTCGACCCTCCACGACTTCGCGGCGGGCTCTGTCTACGGCGTGCGCGTGATGGAAGGCTTCTCGTCGGAAGAAGGCTTCCCGATGATGTTCGGCACCACCGAGTTCGAGGGCCACGCCGCGCTCGGCGTCGCTCGCGTCGCCTCGGACGGCAGCTGGCTCGCGCACATCCCGGCGAACGTCCCCGTCCACATGCAGCCGGTCGACACGTTCGGCATGTCGCTGTTCAACGAGCCCGTGTGGGTCAGCGCGCGCGCCGGTGAATCGCGCGTCTGCGGTGGTTGCCACGAGAACCGTGCGACCACGACCGTCATCAACCCCGGCATCACGCAAGCCGCCGCGATCGGTCCGTTCGACGCGATGGGCGAAGTGCCGCGCGCGAATCGCCAGATGGCGCCCGCCGACATCACGAACGCGAACCTCATCCAGGCGGACGGCACCGGCATCGAGAAGCTCGTCGGCATGTCGTGGGGCGGCGCGGATCCCACGCAGAGCGGTACGACCGGCGCGGTCCAGCAGGTGTTCGACGACCACTGCGTCAGCTGCCACGGCCCCGACAACAAGGCCGGCATCCCGGGCTACACGATCAGCGACGCGATGGGCAACGTCGTCCTCAACTGGACGTTCAACCTGTCGAGCGACCCGATCACCGTCAACTACGGCCCGGCCACCGACGACGGCCCGGCGATGCAGACCTTCAGCGCATCGTACTTCTCGTCCGCGGGTCCCGACATGGAAGCCATCGAGATGAACAACCTCGTGATCACCGGCAACTTCAAGGTCTACATGAACCCGGAAGACGCCAGCGGCTCGCTGATGATTCAGAAGCTCAACCCGACGCAGCTGTTCCCGACGCCGAACGCCGGTGTCCGCGCGTTCGCGACGCAGCCGCACTCGACGGAGCAGGGCTACACCGAGCTGACGCCGACCGAGTTCTACAAGCTCATCTTGGCGGCCGACATGGGCGTCAACTACTACGCTCGTGAAAACAACCCACACAGCACGGGCTACTAACCCAAACCCCGAGGAGAGTTTTATGAAGACCATGAAAAAGCTACTCGCGGTTGCCCTGCTCGTCGGCGCCGCAGCTACGGCGCAGGCAGGCAAGGGCGGTGGTTACCAAGCCATCGGCGCTGCCATCAACTCGCACGGTCAGGACGCGATCATCGCCGAGGTGGAACGCACCGAGACGTTGGAGTGCAGCCAGTGCGTCGCGCTCGTCCAGGGCCTGTTGACCGATGACCGCTATCCGGTGCGCCAAGTCGCCGCGTGGTGGTTCGCGAAGCGGCCCGGCATGCAACAGCAGATCGCCACGCAGATGATGACCCAGCTGCAAAGCGGCGACTCGATCGGAGTTCGTAACGCGGCTGACTTCCTCGGCACGACGAAGGTCTACAAGGCGCTGCCGCAGCTGCTCTCGGCGATGCAGCACGCCGGCCTGACCGTCGATGCGCGGCTCGCGCTCGTGCGCGCCGCCGGTGCGATGGCGCACGTCAACGGCAACCCGATCCTCGTGGCCGGTATGGCCGACGCGGACCCGAGCGTGCGCATGGCGGCGGTGTTCGCGTGGCGCGACGTCCTCAACCAGCAGAACGCGACGCCCGTCGAGCAGCTGCTCGGCGACACCAACTCGAGGGTGCGCGCGGCGGCGATCACCGTGGTCGGCGCGTATCACGACGTCAACGTGCGCATGCAGCTCGAGGCGATGGTCAAGACCGACACCGACACCAACGTGCGTCGAGATGCGGCCTGGGCCCTCGGAAAGATCGGTAGTGCGTCGTCGCGTGAGGCGCTCGTCCTCGCGTCGAAGGACGCCTCGCCGATCGTCGCGAGTGTTGCGAAAGCTTCGCTCGCGGCGCTGCACTGAAACAGTTCGCTTCGTGATCTGCATCGCCGCCGCACCCGACAGGGCGCGGCGGTTTTCGTTTTCGCGATAGGATGTATCTATGACGGACCTACGCAGGGGCGTGCTCGTCGTGCTCGTATGCGCGCTCGGCGGTTGTAGTGACTGCAACGCACCCGCGGGAACGACGTACTTCGAGCGCAACATCGAGCCGATCCTCACGCAGAAGTGCGTCGGCAATACGTCGGGCTGTCACTCGCCGAACGTCGGCGATCCGTTTCAGTTCGCCGCCGGCAACTTGGATCTGA
>DASXEF010000372.1:0-7255 GCA_036490255.1 Kofleriaceae bacterium | reverse complement strand
CCGGCGTGGTACCGCGCCGATTCCGGCCGCGCGCGCGATCTCGCGATGATCTTCGTGTCGGCGAATCCGTTCGCGCCCATGCGCGCGATGCGCGTGACGAATCGCCGCTGGGCGTTCTCGGCGCTCGGCGCGGCCGCCGCGGCAACGCTGACGACGCGAGACACCGTGTATTGCTGCCTGCCGCTGCATCACCCGACCGGCACGCTCGTCGCCGCCGGTAGTGCGCTCGCCGGTGGCGCGCGCCTCGCGCTCGCATCGAGGTTCGCAAGCGCGACGAACGTCTCGCGCGCAGCGACGCCGGAGCCGTTGCGCAGCACGATCGAGCCCGCGATGTTCTGGGACGAAGTGCGCCGCTACGGCGTCAGCGTCGTCTATTACGCGGGCGAGATGTGCCGCGCGCTCGTCGACGCGCCGGTGCTCGCCGGCGAGCAAAACACGCCGGTGCGATTGTTCGCGGGATCCGGCATGCGGCCCGACGTGTGGCGGCGCCTGCTCGCGCGGTTCGGCCCGGTCGGCGTGCTCGAGCTCTACGCATCGACCGAAGCGTCGGCGGTGCTCGCGAACGCGTCGGGCAAGAAGATCGGCTCGGTCGGCCGGCCGTTGCCGGGCAGCGCCGAGATCGCGGTCGCCGCGTGGAGCGAGCCCGACGACGATTTCGTGCGCGACGGTCACGGTCACCTCGTCCACGCGCGACTCGACGAGCCCGGCATGCTCGTCGCGCGGCTGGGTCAGCGCTCGTCGAGCGACATCGCGCATATCGATCCGCGCCGCGTGTTGCGCGACGCGTTCGCGCAAGGCGATACGTGGTTCATCACAGGTGACTTCATGAAGGTCGATGCGGTCGGCGACTACTGGTTCGTCGATCGCAAGAGCCACATGATCCGGACGCGCATGGGCCTCGTCGCGTCGACGCGGATCGAAGACGCGATCTACGCGTACACCGGCGTCGCGCTGTGCATCGCCGTCGGTAAACCAGACGGCGATCACGAGATTCCGCTCGCCGCGATCCAGTTGCACGGCGCGTTCGATCTCGGCGCGCTCACGGCGGCGGTGCTCGCGCTGCCCGAATATGCGCGGCCGCATCGCGTGCGCATCGTCGAACGCGTGCCGATGACCGACGGGTTTCGCGCGATCAAGCACGGGCTCGGCGATCTCGACGATGCCGGCGGCCCGAACGTGGTCGAGTGGGATCCGCTCGCGCAGCGCTACGTCGCGACGACGGGCATCAAGCTCGTCGGCTAAGGCATCCGCTGCAAGATCGTCGGCCGGTCGTAGTCGCCGGAATACAGCGTCGCGCCGACCACGGCGCCGCTGCCGGCATCGAGCTCGAGCGTATAGCCGCCGACGAGGATTCCGGACGGCATGATGCTGCAGCGCGCGGTTTGGCTGCACGACGGAAAATGCTCCGCCTCGCGCGCGAAGCAGAGGTACCTGGCGCGGTCGTCTTCGTGCTCGCAGCGCAGCTCCGTCGCGCCGTACGCGAACGTGAACGGTTGGCTCGGCAGCGGGTCGCCGATCGCGAGCGCGTGCAGCTGCTCGGCGGGCTCGAACACGAACTGCAGATCGGCGCCGAGGTGCTCGCGCGTGTTCGGCTGCACGTAGGCGACGTGAACGTGCACCGGTCCGGGCCGCGTCGCCGCGACCGCGAGGTGCGGCGAGTCGTTCGTGACCGTCGGCTGCACCACGACGGCGCTACACGTCGGATCGCACCACGCTTGCGCCTCGGTGACGTTCATCGGCGCCGGACTGCCGCCCGAGTAGATCTCGAGCCGCGCTTCCCACACGAGATCGATCGGCACGTGCGCCGGCGTCTTCGAGCCGGCATCGGGAAATCCGATCGGTCCCTGCCAGAGCTGGCATGCCGTCAGCGACAGCAGCCAGGCGTGTCTCACGGAATCGCGTCCGAACACCCGTCGCAGCCGCGCGTCTGACCGAGCTTGGCGTCCTGACACTCCTGCACGCGATTGGTCCCGGTGTTCGCCGAGACCAACAGCACGATGCCGAGCACGAGCGCCGGCAAGCCGTAGTACAGCTCGTAGCGATGGATCGGATGCGACGTCTGATCGATCACCTCGCCGCCGACGGCGCCGCCGAGCGCGAGCGCCCCGACGATCGCGTCGAGCGCGGGCACGACGCTGCTCTCGGTGCACGAGATATCGGCGCTACCCGCGCCGGCGGTATCGATCGGACCTCGAACCGCGAAGAACGAACAGCTCGCACACGCCAGCAAACTGCTCACGAACGCCAACGAACGCAGCACGTATTAATCTTCGCACCCCGTCGCCCAGACGCCAGTTTTGGGCGTCAGCTCGCGACGGCCACGTGATCGACGCGACCCCAGCGCGCAGGCCCGGCGCGGCGTTCGACCTCATCGCGCAGCTCCGGCGATAGCCCGAGCGCGAACGCGGCCTCGGCGAGCAGAAACAGCGGTCCGTCGAGCAGGCCGCGCAGGTCGTCGAGGAACGCCGGTTTGCGGCCCTCGAACATGTGGCCGACGAACTGGAGCGCCCAGCCGCCGACGAACAGACCCGCTGCAGTCGGCGCCCAGATCGGCAGCGGCATCGCCGCGATCGCCGAGCCGGCGGCGCACGTCGCGGCGAGCACGTAGCCCATCGCGGCGCCGTATTGCGGATCGAGCGCGCGGTAATAGCGCGCCGCGAGCGCGGTCGCGCCGACCGCGGCGTTGACCGGACCGATGCCGATCTTCGCGAGCATCGCCTGCGTGCCGACGAGGATCATAGGAATCCCGACGAAGTGAGTCGCGATGTTGCGCTTGTCGCGATGATATTCCGCGTACGACGCGAGCCGGTCGACGAGTGACGCCATGACCCGAGCGTACGATATCCTGCGCGCGTGGAGCTCGTGCATCGTCGCCGAGCCGCGATCACGACCGATCGCTAGCGAGCCGGCTTCTTGCGCGGCTCGGCGTTCTTGACGTATTTGTCGAACCAGCGCAGCTCTTCGTACGCGAGCTGCTCGTTCGACTCCATCGCCGAGTACCAGTGCGGCTCGTGCGGCAGCATCACGAGTCGCGTCGTGCCGCCGTTGCCGCGGATCGCCTGGAACAGCTTCACCGCCTGCAGCGGCGTCGTGCCCGGGTTCGCATCGTCCTCGCCGTGCACGATCAGCAGCGGCAACTTGATCTTGTCGGCGTAGAAGAACGGCGACACCTTCAAGTACACCGATTGCGCGGCCCACACCGAGCGGCGCTCGTTCTGGAAGCCGAACGGCGTGAGCGTTTTGTTGTACGAGCCGCTGGTCGCGACGCCGGCGCGGAACAGATCGGTGTGCGCGATCAAGTTCGCCGTCATCAGCGCGCCGTGGCTATGGCCGGTCACGCCGATGCGATCGCGATCGACCACGCCGGTCTCGACGGCTTTGTCGACGGCGGCTTGCGCGTCTTCGACGAGCTGCTCCAGGTACGTGTCGTACGCTTTCTTGGGATCGCCGACGATCGGAAACGCCGCGTTGTCGATCAGCGCGTAGCCCGACATCAGCAACAGGCGATAGTCTTCGATTCGCGTGAACTGCTGATCGGTGCCGCTGTTCTGGCCGGCTTGTGCCGCCGACGCGTAGTCGAGCGGATACGCGTAGAGGATCGCCGGAATCCGCGTGCCCTCGACGTAGCCGGGCGGCGTGTACAGCGTGAACGACAGCTCGAGCCCGTCCTTGCGCTTGTACTTGATCAGCCGCTTCTTGATCGTGCGGACCTCGGGCGTCGGATCGGGGATGTGCGTGATCGGGCGCGCGGTCGACGACCGCGTCGCTTCGCCGGCCGCGGCCGTGATCGTGTCGGCGAGCGTGCGCAAGAACGCGTTCGGCGGATCGGTCGGCGATTGGTGCCAGGTCACGAGCGTCTTGTTCGCGGCGTCGGCAAAGCCGAGCGCCCACTCGAGGCCTTGCTTGTCGCTGCGGAACAACCGCTCGGTCTTGAACGTCGCGAGGTCGAGCCGATCGACGAACGGCCGGATACCCTCGGGCGAGTAGCCATCGCCGTTCAAGAAGATCGAGTCGTGATCTTGGCGCATCACGCTCTGGCCGTTCGCGAGCTCGCGATGGATCGGATTGCCCGGATCTTTGTATTTCTCGTCGCTCGACATGTCCCACAGCAGGCGCGGCTTGTCGGCCGGCTTGTCGGGGTTCATCACGAACGCGCGCGTCCAGTGGCGGTTCTCGTCGTACTCGCGCAACAGCGCGAGCGACTTCTGCTCGCCCCACTCGAATCCTGCGAACCGCTGCTCGGTGCGCGCGAGCTCGGTCGGCGCCGCCGAGAACGGCGCGCTTTGCGTCATGACCTTGTCGCGGTTCGGAACCGTCTTCTTCCAGTCGCCGTCGTCGAGCGCTTCGGCCCACACGAGCGTCGCCGGCTCGGTCGAGCGCCACTCGTAGTCGCGCGGACCTGTCGGCACGCCCGCGACCGGCACGCGATCGGCGACCGGCAGCTTTGCGAGCGCGACCGCGGTCTTGCCGCCGCGATCCCACAGTTCTTCGTCGTGCGCGAACCGCTCGAACGTCGTCACGTACGAGTACGGCTTCTTCAGGATCGAGACGTGAATGTACTGATCGTTCGGCGACGGATCGATGTCGGTCAGCATCGCGGGCGCGCCGATCCGGGTGATCGCGCCGGTCGTCGAGTCGACGAACGCGAGCTGCGACGTGCCGTAGTAATCGAACAGATCTTCGTCGTGCTTGTTGTTGAGCGTGTCGCGCGTCTCGTACGTGCTGCTCTCGCCTTTTTGACCGTCGCTCTCTTGAATGCTCGGCCCGGTGAACTCGTTCGCGCTCGACGGCGGCGGCCCTTGATGATCGGGGACGAGCTTGACCAGCAGCGTCTTCTGATCGCTCAGCCACTGCATCGAGCTGCCGAGCATCGGGTTGAGCCGCGCATCGCCGAGCCGATGCACGGTCGCGCTCGCGACATCGCCGAGCCACAGCTCGACCGCGTTCGTCGAGGTGTTGCGGAACGCGAAGTGCTTGCCGTCGGCGGTCCAGTCGAAGTTGTCGGCGCAGCCGCCCGGCGGCAGCGCGATCGGCCGTTCGCTGCCGCTCGCGACGTCTGCGATCGACAACATGCGCGCGCACGGTGCGACGCCGTAGCCGCCCGGCGTGTCGTGCTTGCGGCGCGTGCGCGGCTCGACGCGCACGCCGGCGAGCTTGAGATAGGGCTCGCCGATCTGCGTGATCGACGGGTAATCGACCCACGACACGAGCAAGATCGACGCGGCGGTCGGGCTCATGTTCGGTCGCGGCGGCGACGGTGCGTGCAGCATGTCGAGCACGTGCTTCGGCGGCTTGTCGTAGCCCGTCACGATCGCCGGCGCGGGCGCGGCGGGCTCGGGCGCAGCGACGGCCGGTGCCGGCTCCGGCGGAGCGACCGGTGACGGTTGCGTGGGCGTGGCCGGCGGCGCGGTGGCCGTCGTGCAGGCGAACAGTCCGAGCGAGACGACGAGCGTGCGGAACATCCGCGGATACTACTGAGATTCGCGTCAGCTGGCGCGGCAGTCGGGCTGCGTCGTGCCGGTTCGCGTGAGCACGAGTTGGTACAGCTGGCCGTCGCGCGAGCGCGACGCGCCGGCCGCGGCGAGCAGGTAGAACTTCCACATCAGGTAGAACTTGCGGTCATAGCGCGCCGAGATCTCGGAGTACGTGCGATCGAAGTTGTCCCACCACGCCATCAGCGTCGGGTCGTAGTCCGGCCCGATGTTGTGAAGATCTTCGAGCACGAACAGGCCCTCGATCGCGCGGCCGATCTGCGCGAGCGACGGCGCGACCGCGTTCGGGAAGATGTACTTCTCGATGAACGGCGTGCCGTGGCGCAGGCTGCGGTTGTTCGCGATCGTGTGGATCAGCGCGACGCCGTCGGGCGCCATGCAGCGATCGATCACTTGCATCACGTCGCGGTGATTCTTCGGCCCGACGTGCTCCATCATGCCGATCGACACGACGCGATCGAACGTGCCGCTGACATCGCGGTAGTCGCACAGCCGCAGCTCGACCGGCAGGTGCTTCCACAGCTGCGAGCCGAGCGCGACTTGATCCTTCGACAGCGTCACGCCGACGACGCTGCAGCCGTACTTCTCGGCCGCCCAGCTCGCGAACCCGCCCCAGCCGCAGCCGAGGTCGAGCACGCGCATGCCGGGCTTGAGGCCCACTTTGCGCGCGACGAGATCGAGCTTGGCTTCCTGCGCCTCGACGAGCGTCTTCGCGTTCTTCCAGTAGCCGCACGTGTAGACCATGCGCGGGTCCAGCATGCGCGTGTAGAGGTCGTTGCCGATGTCGTAGTGCGCTTCGACCGACGAGCCCGACCGCGTCTTCGACTGCAGATTCAGCACGACCGCCTTCACCGTCAGCGCCTTGAGCCGCCAGCTGCCGGTGATCTTCTGCTTGAGGTTCGCGCGCATGATCTTGTCGATCGTGACGTCGAGCGCGTCGGCCTCGAACCACTCTTCCATGAAGGCTTCGCCGAAGCCGATCGACGCGTCGCGCAACACGCGCTCGTAAAAGTGCGGGTTGGTGACGCGGATGTCGCCCGGCGCGTGACCGCCGATCTCGATGCCGGCGAGGCCGAACAGCTCGCGCACGATCGATTCGGCGTCGCTCGCGCGATTGGGAACGCGCAACGTGGGGATGAACTTGCCTAGTCGAGACGTGATCGACGCCGCCGGTGTAACCATGCCGTGGCATTGCAGGAATCGCCGCCGACCACAAGCGAGATCGACGCGCTACTGGCCGTACGGATCGACCGGTGCCTGTGCGGGCGGCGGGGCATTCGGCGGCGGCCCGCTGCCGTCGTCGGGAGGCTGCGCGTTCGGATCGACCGCGTTCGGATCGACCGCGTTCGGGTCGTAGTTGGGATCGACGTAATTCGGATCCGCGTCGCCGTCGTCGTAGTACGGCTGAACGTAATACGGGTCGTAGTACGGCGTCGCGACGATCGCCGGGCCCCAACCCCAACCCCAGCCCCAACCCCACGGGTGATGCGTCCAATACCGTCCCCAGTGACGGCCGCCATAGCCATAGCCGCCGTGACCGACGTAACCGCCGCCGCGATAGCCGCCGTGACCGACGTAACCGCCGCCGCCTGGACGAATCACGCCACGGCCGTAGCCGCCGCGACCGACCATCGCGCGGCCGCCGAAGCTCGCATGACCGACATGAGCGCTGACGTGGCCGCCACCGAAGTGACCGCCGCCACCGAAGTGACCGCCGCCGCCGCCGTGACCGCCGCCGCCGTGACCACCACCACCGCGACCGG
>DASXEF010000330.1:0-3361 GCA_036490255.1 Kofleriaceae bacterium | reverse complement strand
GCCCGACATCTCGATCGCCGCCGGGTTTTCCGCGAGGTAACGGGCGTCGGTGCATTTACCGTCGGCATCGCGCTCGACCTCGACGAGGTAGAACCCGTCGTCGAGCGACTCGAACAGCGTGCGATAGCGCGCTTCGCTCTCGCGCGATCGCGCGGCGTCGCGCGCACGCTCGATCAGATCAGTCGCTTGTCGCGCGAGTGCATCGAACAGCTCGAGCTCGCGCGCCGAAGCCTCGTGTGGTTCGCTCCATTGCGTCGACAAGATGCCGACGAGCTCGTTCGTGCGCGACAACAGCGGTGTCGCCTGCACGGCGTGGATGCCGTACTCGAGCACGCCGGCAAATCGATCGCCTTGCGCCGCGAGGTCGCGAACACCGACGCGCGCGCGGTCGCGAAACGCCTGCGCCGAGACCGTCGTCGCGTCGCGCTCGGTCCAGCGCCAGCGCTCCACCATCGACGGCGGCAGCCCGCGCTCGGCGAGTAGCTCGAGTGCGTCGCGCTCGGGGACGTAGAGCTGCAGCGCCGCGCCATCGGAGCGCAGCATCGCGATCGCGACATCGAGCGCGAGCTCGTAGATCGCGGCGACGTCGTCGGCGGCGACGAGCTGCGTGCTGAGCTCGCGCAACTGCTCCGACAGCTTGAGCTCCGTGATGTCGTGCGAGATGCCGATGATGCGGACCGGCGTACCGGCGTCGTCGCGAATCACCATGCCGCGCTCGCGATACCAGGCGTGCGCGCCCGTGATTGGATGGATGAAGCGATGGTCGCCGACGAACATCTCGCCGCCGGCGAGTGCCTTCTTGATCTCGGCCTGCAATCCCGGCCGATCTTCGGCGTGAATGTACGAGGCGCCGATTTCGGCGGGGAATCGCAGCGGCATGCCGGTCCGCTCGTGCGACGCGCCGGCCAGCTCGACCTCCTGCGTCGACATGTCGAACACCCAGCAGTGAACCCCACTGCCATGCATCACACGGTCGAGCAACTCGCGATCGCCGGGATACACCGAGTTCACGATAGCGCTCGAAAGTTGGCCCGAGGCGCTGCCTGGCCAACAATCCGCCCAATATGAAGCTCCTCGTGCTCGCCTTCGGCTTGCTCGGCCTCGCGCTCGAGCTGACTCATTTTGCAGCATTCACTCACATGGCGCGGCATCCGATTGCTGATCACGCGCTCGGTGCAGTGATGATCGCGGGATTCGGAGTACCCACGATCGTCGCGCTGTTCGACATGCGGCGGCCGATCACGGGCTGGCCGTACATGCTCGCGGCCGCGTGCTTCGTGACGGTGTTCGTGCGCCTGCGAATGTGGGATCTCGTCACGCGCTTCGCCGATCTCGCGCTGCGCGACAAGTTGTACTTCGGCGCGGCCGTCGGCGGCGCGTTGTTCAGCGTGCTCGCGAGCCGGCGGCGCTGAGCGACTACTTGCCGAACAGCTTGTCGAACGCGCGGCGCATCGCGCCGGATTTTTTCGCGGGCGAGTAGCTCTCGTTCGAGTACGCGATGCGCGCCGACGGATCGATGCCGAACGCGACGTAGAGCGAGAACAGGTCGTGGACCATCGCCGAGATGCCGGTCGTGCGGAGGTCGTACGACAGGCAGTAGCTATCGGGTTTGTTCCGGATCATCGCCTTGGCGATGATCATCAAGATCGCCGGATCGATCAGCTCGCCGTTGCCGTCGAGGTAGTGCTTGTAGCTGAAGAAGCGATCTTCGGGCGCGAGCTCGGGGGCACCTTGGCCTTCGACCTTCGGTGCGCGCAGGTTCTGAATCGTGCGGTACTCGTGCTCGATGTACGCGGCGATCGAGTTGTTCTCGTCGCGACGTTCGTACTCGACGAACTTGCGGAACGCGTCGAACAGGTTCTTCGGGTTCGCGTACGCGCCGCTGATCAAGTAGTAGAAGACCGCGCCGAGCGAGTAGATGTCGGCGGGCCGGCCGACGCTCTTGACGACGCGACCGCGCACGTTGATCTCGCTCGCCTCGGCGAACGGCCGGTTGAGCAGGATCTTCTTGCGCGTGCGATCGGCCGCCGCGATCGAGTAGTACTCGTTGCGGTTGAACAGCGAGAACGAATCGTTCTCGTAGATGTCGATGTAGAAGTCCTCGAAGAACTCGACTTCGGGCGAGCCCTGCGTCGTGTTGACGAGCAGCTCGAACGTGTTCGTCTCTTGCTCGGGCGATTGGAAGTACAGCGTGCCGGGCACGGATTGGAACCGCGTCATCGACACGTCGAGATCCGGATCGGCGACCTTGCCGACGTTGAAGTCGGCGAGCTTGATCTTCATCTGCGCGCCGCGCAGGTTCGGATCGGGCAGCTTGACGAGGATGTTCGCCGGCTTGATGTCGCGGTGACACGTGTCGCGCACGAGGTGCGAGAACTCGACGGCGGTCGCGACGGGAATGATGTACTCGAGCACGCGGAAGATGCGCTCGCGCAGCGGCACGGCGAGCAGATCATCGCGGCGGCGCTTCTGGCGCGCACCCTTGAGGCGCTCCTCGAGGCTCATGTCGAGCAGCTCGAGGATCATGAAGTCGTTCTCGACTTTTTCGCGGACGCTCGGCGGGATGAAGCCGGCGCTGTCGCCTTCGCCCGATCCGAGCAGCTCGACGATGTTCGGGTGACCCTGGACGCGCTCCAAGATCTCCTTCTCCATCTGGAACCGCATCTGATCTTCGCCGGTGACGCCGCGCTGCAGGCACTTGATCGCGACCGGGCGGCGCAACGTCGTCTTCGATTCGACCCAGCGCTCTTCGCCGAGATACGCCTTTGCGAAGCGACCGCTGCCGAGCTCGATCGGCATGCCGGTTTCGTCGACGACGAACGCGTAGATCCGCGAGCGCGAGACGTACGGCGTCGGCTGCGCGATCACGCCCGAGACCTGCGTCATCGCAGGTCCGATGCCCGGCTGACCGACCGGTGTGCCGATGCCGGTCGGCATCTGCATCATCATCGGTGCCGGCTGCTGCGGCACGCCCATGTGCGAGACCTGCGGCGACGGTTGCGGGAACATCTGCGGCGGCCCGGGAACCGGAGCTTGGGCGGCTTGCTGCGACGGCCGCACCGGCAGGTTCGCCTGCGGGATCTGGTTGACGTTCGTCGCGTCGCTCTCGAAGTCGTTGTAGTCGCCGTAGTCTTCGCTGATCGGAAGACCCTGCTGCTGCGAGCCCGTCTTGCGGCCCGGTGGCGGCGATGGTGGTGTAGTCATGGCTGTGGCTACCCGCGTCTCCCAGACTTGGGCGCTATCCGGCCATTAGTGTACACGAAATAGGCGTCCGAGCCCGGCCCGAAGTCGAACAGGATCGGGTCGGCACAGTCCTCGATTCCGACCCTGATATTCTCGCTGCCGATCGTGAACACCTGCG
>DASXEF010000275.1:0-8765 GCA_036490255.1 Kofleriaceae bacterium | reverse complement strand
ATCCGGATGCCCGCGTCGTAGCCCTCGGCGATCGCATCGACGAACCGGTCCTCGACATGTACCTCGACCTCGACGCCCGGATGGCGCTCCATGTACAAAGGCAACAACTTCGCGAGCGCTTGCGAGACCGCGACCATCGGCACCGTCAGTCGAAGCCGGCCGGTGATCGCGCCGTCCTTCGTGGTGACCGCCTTCAGCGACTCGAGCGCGAGGTCCATTGCGGGGCCGGCGTCCCGCAGCAACCGTTCGCCCGCCGCGGTCGGTGCGACGCTGCGCGATGACCGAGCGAGCAAGCTCACGCCCAGCTTGGCCTCGAGCTGCCGCACCGACTGGCTCAGCGCCGAGCTGGAGATGCCAAGCTCGCGCGCCGCTGCCGCAAAGCTCCGTCGCCGCGCGACCGCGACGAACGCGTTCAGGCTGTTCAGCGGCGTGTAGGCCATGGCTCTGTCGTTCTATACGATGGGCTGGCGATCGGATAACGTCGCGCGCGGATCTGCGGCGCTTGCTCGGCCGGCTTCGTGAATCGCGAATCTCGTCATCACGGCGGCCACGGTCCCGAGCGCACCGGCGACGCGAGTCGCGCGCACCGCCGTCGCGATCACGCTCGCGCCTTGCAGCACGCGCGCACCGCGCCACAACATGCCCGAGCGACCTTCGCGCAACGGCGCCCCGACGACGCCGACACCGAGCTGCGTTTCGACCGCGCGTGCCGCGGCGAGCTCGGCGGTCTTCGTCGCGAGCGCGAAGCGGCGCACGAGCGGCGACTTCACGCCGGCGAGCTCGAGCAACGACGCCGCAGATGCACCCGCCGACGCCGCGAACAATGCGGGCAGCGCGGTGCGAGCGTGGCGCCACACCGGAATCGCAGTGTTGCCGATCAACACGCCGGTGTACGTCGCGAGGCCGCCACCCGCGACCATCGCTGCGATGGTTGAAACGTCGAGCCGCTTCGACGGGCGCACGAGCTCGAGCGCGCCGAGCAAGCTCGATGCGCCCAGGATCCACGTGCCGACGTTCATCGGCGACGTCGGGCGCACGACGCGCATCATGTGGTGGAAGCGCTGTGGCTTGCCGAGATCGGCGACGAGCAACGCCGCGCCGATCGCTTCGCCGGCGAACGCGAGTCTGCCGAGCTGTTTCGCGAGTTTCTTGTCACCGGCGAGCAGCGCTGCGCCCCGCAACACCGACGCCGCGCCTGCGACGCCACCCGCGTAGAAGTAGGCCGGCACGAACCACTTCCACGGCGCCGGTTTGACGACGGGCAGATCGTAGTAACCGACCGTGCTTTCTGCGACCGTCGCCGTTGGCGCGACATGCACGTGATGAGCTGCCGCGTCGCCGATCAGCTCTGCATCGACGGCCGCCGCGGTATGCCGCGCGTCCTGCTGCGCCGCCTCCGCGTGCGACTCACTGCGCTCGGGATCGAGCTCGCGTTCTTGGGCTCGTGCGATGTCTAGCTTACTCATGCGCGTCTCCAAACAGCGCCGCGCCGATCGCGAGCGCAGCAAGTCCGGCGGCGGCGAGTCCGGCGACGAGCCACGATCGGCCCACGCCTTTCGTCGGGACCTGCGGATCCGGCGGCAAGTTGAACGCCTCCGGCCGATCGTTCAGCACGAAGAACGCGTGCAAGCCTTCGGTGCCCGGCTGCGCGTCCGCGCTCTCGCCGTAGAGCCGCGCATCGACGCCTTGTTCGCGCAGCGCTCGCACGCGCGCGGCCGCTTTTTCGCGCAGTCGCTCGATCGGTCCGAACTCGATCGAATCGGTCGGGCACGCCTTCGCGCACGCCGGCTCGAGTTGGCCGTTCAAGCGGTCGTAACAGAGCGTGCACTTCCACGCGCGGCCGTCGTCTTCGCTGCGCGCGACGACGCCGAACGGACACGCCGGAATGCAGTAGCCGCAGCCGTTACAGACGTCGGGCTGGATGTAGATCGATCCGTGCTCGGTGCGAATGATCGCGCCGGTCGGGCACGCCTCTTGGCAACCGGCGCGCGCGCAGTGCTTGCAGACGTCCGACATCATCTTCCACTCGATGCCGTGCGTGGACGACGTCTGCTCGGCGAACAACACGTGGCGCCATGTCGAAGCGCCGAGCGCGGTCGTGTTGTCGTACGACCGGCCAGTCAGCGCGAAGCCGTCGTCGGGGAGCTCGTTCCACTGCTTGCACGCGACCTCGCACGCCTTGCAACCGATGCACAGCGTCGTATCGGTGAGAAAGCCGACGGTCTCGCTCATGCCTTCTTCTCCTGTTTGGCCTTCGGCTTGACCTGCGCGGGCTCGGCGGTCGGCTGACCGACGCCGGGCTTGTCGTGACGCGGCAACAGCGGCGACGCCTCGCCATCGCCGATCGCCGCGAGCTTGCTGCGCGCGCGTCGACCACGCACCAGATCGCACGTCGCGACTTTGCTCTCGGGAATGTGCACGCTCGGATCGCCGACGAGCGGGAACAAGTCGTTGACGACCGCGCCATGCACGAGGCCGATGCTTCCCCAGTGATATGGCACCGCGATCTGATGGACCGTGCCGCCGCCGACATGCAGCGGAGACAACCGCCGCGTGACCAACGCGCGACACTCGAGCTCGGCGCGCGCGGTGCGCAGCGTCGCCCAGCCGCCCTGCTCGATCCCGAGCTCGGCGGCGAGCTCGACGGAAACTTCGACGAACAGCTCGGGCTGGAGCTCCGACAACCACGGCAACCACCGCGACATCCCGCCGGCGGTGTGATGCTCGGTGAGCCGGAACGTCGTCAGCACGTACGGATAACGCTTGTCGCGATAGGCGCCGTGATACGGATTGTCGCGACGGCGCCATTGCAACCGGATCGGATTGCATTGCTGCTCGTAAAACGGATTCGCGATCACCGACTCTTGCGGCTCGTAGTGCGTCGGCAAGGGCCCGTCGATGATGCCCGACGGCGCGAACAACCACGCGCGCGAATCCGACTGCATGATGAACGGCGCATCGCCGCGGATCGTGTCGGTGCCCGATGCATCCGCCGCCGGCCGATACGACGGCGCGCGATCGGCGATGAAGTCCGGCACGTCTTCGCCGGTCCACTTCGATTTCGCCTCGTCCCACCACACGTATTTCTTCGCCGCGCTCCACGGCTTGCCGTCGGGATCCGCCGACGCGCGGTTGTAGAGGATGCGGCGATTCGCCGGCCACGCCCAACCCCATTCCGGCGCGACGTACGATTGCTCCCGCGCCGGCTTCCGGCCGGCGGCGTGATTGTTGTCGTCGGCGTAGACGCCCGCGTAGATCCAGCAGCCACTCGCGGTCGAGCCGTCGTCTTTCAGTTGCTTGAAGCCGTCGACGAGCTTGCCATCGGCGATCGTGCAGCCGTTGATCTCGCGCAGCACGGCCTCCGCGCTCGGCTCCTGTTCGAGGCCCTCCGTCGGATAATTCCAGGTCAGCGCGTGCATCGCGCGATCGCGTTCGCGCTGCGATTCTGCAACGCGCGCCTTGAGCCGCTTGCCGAGGTGATACGCGAACCACAGCTCGCTGCGCGCATCGCCGGGCGGTGCGACCGCTTTGTGATGCCACTGCAGTAAGCGCTGTGTGTTCGTGAACGAGCCGGCCTTCTCGGTGTGTGCCGCCGCCGGGAAGAAGAAGACTTCGGTTTGAATATCTTCGACCTTTACTTCGCCGCTCGCGATCTCCGGCGCCGAGCGCCAGAACTCGGCGGTCTCCGTCGGCGCGAAGTCGCGCACGACGAGCCAATCGAGCTTGCGCATGCCCTTGCGCTGCAACGGGCCGCCGACGGTGCCGACGACCGGGTTCTCGCCGATCACGAGATAGCCGCGGACTTTGTTGTCGGCCATGAGGCCGATCGTCGCCATGTGCGAGTGATCGCCGCTGAGCATCGGCAGCGTGTCGAACAAGTAGTCGTTCGCCTTGGTCGCGTGCTCGCCGAACCATGCCTTGAGCAGCGACACGATGTACTTCGGCATCTCGCTCCACCACCCGCTATCGCTGCGATGGGTGTGGATGTACTCGGCGAGGTTCTTCGCGTGCGCGACCATCGGCATCGGCAAGTAGCCCGGCAGCAGATCGAACAGCGTCGGGATATCGGTCGAGCCCTGGATCGACGCGTGGCCGCGCAGCGCCATGATGCCGCCGCCGGGACGGCCGATGTTGCCGAGCAACAGCTGCAGGATCGCGGCGGTGCGAATGTATTGGACGCCGACCGAGTGCTGCGTCCACCCGACCGCGTAGCAGATCGCGGCCGTCTTCTCGCGGCCCGACGCCGCGCACAGCGCTTCGGCGACGGCGAGAAACTTCTCGCGTGGGATGCCGCACGTCGCTTGGACCATCTCCGGCGTGTAACGTGCGAAGTGGCGTTTCAAGATCTGGAACACGCAGCGCGGATGCTGCAGCGACTCGTCGCGCGGCTCGTCGATACCCTTTGCCAGCTTCGCGTCCGGATCGCGCGCTTCGATATCCGACACGGCTTCCTTGTGCCCACTGCCGGGCACGACATCGACGCCTTCGTATTGCCAACTGTCGATCTTGTACTTGCCTTCGCCATAGCCGCTGAACAAGCCGCCGAGATCTTCGGTGTCGGCAAACTCGGGCTTCACGAGGTTCGCCGCGTTCGTGTACGCGACGACGTAGTCGCGGAAGTAGCGCTCGTGCTCGATCACGTAGTGGACGAGCCCGCCCAGGAACGCGATGTCGGTGCCCGTTCGCAACGGGACGTGAATATCCGCGACCGCGCTCGTCCGCGTGAAGCGTGGATCGACGTGGATGATCGTCGCGCCGCGCGCCTTCGCCTTCATCACCCAGCGAAAGCCGACCGGATGGCACTCGGCCATGTTCGAGCCTTCGATCAGGATGCAATCCGCGTTTTGCAGATCCTGCTGGAAGCTCGTCGCACCGCCGCGACCGAACGAGATGCCCAGACCGGGCACCGTGGACGAGTGTCATATTCGAGCTTGGTTCTCGACCTGGACGATGCCGAGCGCGGTGTAGAGCTTCTTGAGTAGATAGTTCTCTTCGTTGTCGAGCGTCGCGCCGCCGAGGTGCGCGATGCCGAGCGTGCGGCGAACCGAGCGACCGTCGGCAAGCTCGTCTTGCCAGGTCTCCTCACGCGTCGTCGCGATCCGATCGGCGACCATGTCCATCGCGGTCTCGAGCGCGATCGGCTCCCACGCGATGCCCCCGGGCCGGCGATACAGCACTTGTTTGCCGCGATGCTCGCCGGTGACGAGCTGTCGGGTCGCGGCGCCTTTCGGGCACAAGCAGCCTTCCGAAATCGGCGAGTCCGGATCGCCCTCGATATCGGTGATTTTCTCGTCTTTGACGTAAACCAGCTGGCCGCAACCGACGGCGCAGTACGGGCACACCGACTTGACGACGCGATCGGCGACTTCGGTCCGCGGTCGCAGCTCGTCGCTGCGTGCGGATTTTGCCGTGTCACCGAGCGCCGTGACATCACCGCGCAGGATCTGTTGCGCGAGAACGGGTAGGCGTCGCATCGCGCGGACTAAGTGCAGCGTCTATGCCTTCTATGTATCGAGCTTAGCCCTGCGGCTTGGTTTGCTTCGCCGCCTGCTTGGCCTTGAACGATTCCGGCAATAGCTCGTTCATCACGCCTTCGAGCCGACTCTTGAACCCGCCCCCGAGCACGGAGTCTTTGCCGGCCATCATCGCGTCGAACCCGCGCCTCGCGACCAGCGCCGGATCATCCTTCTCGGCTTTGCCGACCTTGGTGTCCATCAGATCGCCGCGCCGAAAGAAGTTGGTGTCCGTCGCGCCGGGCTGCAGCACGGTGACGGTGACGCCGCTGTCTGCGACTTCGACGCGCAGCGCCTCACCGAACGACATGACGAACGCTTTTGTCGCCGCATAAACGGCCTGATATGGATTGGGCGACGTGCTGACCACCGAGCCGGTAATGAGCACGCGACCGGCGCCGCGCTCGACCATCGCCGGCACGAGCCGTCGCGCGACGTGAACCGTGTGATTGCAGTTGAGCGCGATCATCGCGAGCTCGTCCTCGAGCTTCTGATCGATCACCGCGTGACCGAGGCCGACGCCGGCATTGAGCATCAACGCATCGACCGGTCGACCGCGATCGCGAACGTGCGACGCGAGTTGCTCGCAACCATCGAACATCGACAGATCCGCTTTGAAAGCGTCGGCATTGCCAGGCAACGTTTTCGCGATCTGCATGACCTCGTCGTTTTCGGCGCAGATCAGCACGTCGAAACCATGCTCGAGGCAGTGCTTGGCGAGCGCGAGTCCAATACCCGACGAGCCGCCCGTGATCACCGCAAACTTGTTTTTGTTTTCAATAGCCATGGAGCCTCCGCTACGCGCGCAAAATGATTTTTTGGACGTCGTCCTGCTTGGTCATGAACATCTCGTAACCCTTCGGCGTGTCGTCGAGATTCATCTCGTGCGTCGCGACGAAGCTCGCGTCGATCGTCCCCTTCTCGATCATCTCGAGCAGCCGCTCGTGATAGCGATGCACGTGGCACTGGCCGGTGCGAATCGTCAGGCCGCGATTCATCAACGAGCCGAGCGGGAATTTGTCGACGAAGCCCGCGTACACGCCGAGGATCGACACGATACCGCCGCTGCGGCAGCCCAAGATCGCATCGCGCACCGCGATCGGACGATCCATCGCCAGCTTGAGCTTCTGCTTGGTCTTGTCGACCATGTATTGCAGACCCGTCGAGTGCGCTTCGAGCCCGACGCATTCGATGATCGCATCGGGGCCGCGACCCGCGGTCAGATCGAGCAAGCTCTCGTGCAGCGGATAGTCTTCGTAGTTGATGACATCGGTCGCGCCGGCTTTGTCGACCGCCATCTTCAAGCGATACGGCACGCGATCGACCGCGATGATCTTTTCGGCGCCGAGTGCACGCGCGCTCGCGATCGCGAGCTGACCGACCGGCCCCGCGCCGAACACGGCGATCACCTTCTTCGGGTTGATCTCGCAGAACTCCGCGCCCATGAACGCCGTCGGCAAGATGTCCGACAAGAACAGCACCTGCTTGTCGGTCAGATGCGACGGAACTTTGAGCGGGCCGAAATCCGCGAACGGGACCCGCACGTATTCGGCTTGGCCGCCGGCGAACCCGCCCGTCAAGTGCGAGTAGCCAAAGCAGCCGCACGTCGCATGGCCCATTAGCTTCTCGGGAATCCATCCCGTCGGATTCGAGTTCTCGCAACACGCGAACATGCCCGCCGCGCATGACTCGCAGTTGCCGCACGCGATGCAGAACGGCACCACAACGCGATCGCCTGCCTTCAAGTTCGTCACACCCTTACCGACCTCCACGACCTCGCCCATGAACTCGTGGCCGAGGATGTCGCCCTTCTGCATGCCGGGCATGAAGCCGTTGTACAGGTGCAAATCCGAACCGCAGATCGTCGTCGCGGTCACACGAATGATCGCATCGCGTGCGTTCAGCAGCTGAGGATCGGGGACCTCTTGGACTTCGACCTTGCCGGGCCCGATGAAGACGTTGGCCCTCATGACATCGCTCCTTTGTCGACGTTCGCCACGTGCGGGATGAAAAAGTCGGGCGCACGCATCGCGTCTTTCGCGGGCTGTGCAGCATGAGGTTTGACGTGGGCACTCGCATCCGAGCGCAATACCTCACCGGTCTCGAGCACGCACTTGAGGCGTCGCAGATCGCCTTTCACTAGTGGCGCCACGGCGACGCGAGCGAGCGCACGACTGTCGTCGAGCTTCAGCTCGACGCGCACCTCGGTCGAATCACGACCCGGCGCCGTCTCGAATGTGACGCGGCCGTTGACGCGAACCTTGTCGCCTGCTGCTGACTCCCACGCGATCACGCGACCGGGTTGATCGTCGGTGATACGCGCGTGCCACGTGACCTTGCCGATCACCGGGACCTTTGCGGTCCACGTCGATTCGTCGCCGGATACTTCGACCTTTTCGAGATAGGTCATGAACTCGGGCAATCGCGAGAAGTCGCGGAGCAACTCGTAGACCTCGCGAGGGGGCCGATTGACTGTGACGGTCGCCGTGACCGGGCTGACGTGCGCGATCGCGTGGCGCGCGCGACGAATCGCGAACACTCCCAGCGCGACCACGCTTGCGCCACCGATCGCACCGATGATGTGACGGATCTTGATCATGCGCGATGGTGAGCAAGTCGTGTTCCCGCCAGTAGCGCGATGTGGGAGCACGTGGCGATCAACTTCGAGCGCGTCTGCTCGAAGTGACGTCCCGCCGCGCGTTCACGCGCGATCTGAAGTTACGTGGGGGCGGTACGAGCCGACGCCCAATGGCATTAGATTTGCCTAACGATGGTCAGTGTCTCGCGCGATTTTCTTGTTCGTTGTCGCCTATGCGTCTGTGATCGCCGCAGATCCGATCGAGAACGCGGGTAAGAAAATTACCAAGGGCGCGATCGACACCGCGAAGACCGAGGTCAAGACGGGTGACATCGCGAGTGGCGCGCGAGAGGTGAGCTCCGGCGTCCTCGACTCCATGACTCAACGCCGGGCCGACCTCGAGCGCGACGCGCGCGCGATCAGCATCGGCGTCGCCGATGGATTCATGAACGAGCTGCGCGCCGGGCTCGGCTCGAATGGCTCGGGCTCGTTAGGCCTCGCGATTCAGGCGACATTTCACGATTCGTTGGGCGGCGCGATGCACGAGCTGCACGACCTCGTCCGTTTCGACTGCGGCGGCTCTAATGTCGACTGCACCGAAGCAGAGCTGACGCGCTACACGTACGCGTTCGCGCGCGCTGCCGCCGAAGGAATTTCCGCGGGAACGCCGAAAG
>DASXEF010000274.1:0-3140 GCA_036490255.1 Kofleriaceae bacterium | reverse complement strand
CTCGGCGCTCGCCGTGTCGGGCGATCATCGCACGCGCGAACGGCAACCCGAGCCCGGTGCCTTTGCCCGGATCCTTCGTCGTGAAGAACGGCTCGAAGATCTGATCGCGCAGGTTCTTCGGCACGCCCGGACCGCTATCCGAGACTTCGACCGCGATGCGGCCGTTCTCTCGCCACGTCGTGACCTCGACCCAACCGGTTGGTCCGGCGGCATGCGCGCCGTTCTCGACCAGGTTCGTCAACGCCTGCACGAGCAACGACGGCGAGCATTTGATCTCGGGGTCATCTCCGTAGGTCGTGCGAAGCTCGACGCCACGCGACGCACTGCCGACGATCGACATCGCGCGACCGACGAGCTCGGACAACTTGGTCGGGCGGATGTCGAGCGGCGCTTCGCCGCGGAAGCCGAGCAACTGTTTCGACAGAAAACCGATTTGCGTCGCGCATTCGCCGATCACGCTGATCAGCTCGCCCGGCCCGGTGCCGGGCGCGACGAGCTCGGCGGGAAGCAGCTCGGTGAGCGGTTGGACCGCGTTGACGATGCCGTTCGCCGGGTTGCGCAGCTCGTGCGCGAGGCCCGAGGTCAGGATGCCGAGCGTCGACAGCTCCTCGGCGCGTCGCAACCGAAGGCCGAGCTCGCGCATGCGGAACTGCGCGTCGACACGCGCACGGAGCTCGCGCGGATCGAACGGCTTGGTGACGTAGTCGATCGCGCCTGCCTCGAGCCCGGCGACGCGCGTGCCGAGATCGATCACCGCCGACAAGATGATGATCGGCGCGAGCTTGTCTTTCGCGTGTTCGCGGAACGCCCTTGCGAGCTCGATGCCGTTGCGCCCGGGCATGTCGATATCCGTGATCAGCAGCGCGGGCTCGTGCTTTTTGACCAGCTCGAATGCCGCGTCGCCGTCGAGCCCGACGATCACCGTGTACTTGTCGGAGAGCAGCTTCGCGACTGCCTCGGCGAGGCCGGGGTTGTCCTCGGCGACGACGATCGTGCCGTGCGAATGCTCCGGCTCGAAAACGGTGCCCGTCTGGATCAGCGCCGCTGTGCTCGCGACGTCGAGCGCGAGCCCGCGCGCAGGTGCCGGCGCTTCGCGAACGTCGGTATGCGGCATCACGATGCGAATCTCGGTGCCGTGCGGCTCGCGCGCCGACGCCTCGATCGTACCGCCATGTCCTTCGACGAGTTGTTTGACCAGCGATAGGCCGATGCCGGTGCCCTTGGTCTTGATATCGCGCGCGCCGCGCTCGAACCGCCCGAACAGGCGCGCGGCGAGCTCGGGCTCGATGCCGTTGCCGTTGTCGAGCACCGAGAGCCGCAGCTGCGAACCGTCGCTCGACAGCGCGACTTCGACGCAGCCGCCTCGGGGGGTATACTTGACCGCGTTGGAGATCAGGTTCGATGCAACGCGCTCGATCGCAACCGGATCCACGCTCGCGATGAGCGACTCCGGCGCGTGCTTCGCGATCGCCAAGCCAGCAGCCTCGGCAGCCGGCCGCCACGCTGCGACGAGATGCTCGACGAGCATGCCGAGATCGGTCGGCTCGCGATGGATCGCGAACTTTCCCTCGTGGCCCGCTGCGAGCAACAGCAGCTCGTCGACGAGCCTGACCAGCTTGCGCGCGCCGTCGTTGACCGAGCCGAGGTCCTGCTTCGAGCGCGCGTCGAGCAGTGCCCCCGAGCGCGCATCGATGTCCGCGGCCGCGAGCATGATCAACGATAACGGCGTGCGAATTTCGTGCGACACGTTGCCGAAGAAGCGCTCTCGCGCGCTTTGAGCGTCGCGAAGTTGCTCGACCGTGCCGGCGAGCTGGTCGCGCGCGTCACGCAACTCTTGCGTGCGCTCGTCGACGAGCTGTTCGAGGTTCAGCTGGTAGTCGGCGAGCTTTGCTCGCGCGGTTTCGAGCTCTTCGTAGCGCTCGAGCAGCGTCTCGTGCGCCGAGCGCAGCTCGCGCGCAGCTTGCCGCGCCGTGAACGGCCGGCGGAGAAATTGCCAGAACCGCGCGAGCATCGGGATTCGGTCGACGTACTTGATATGCATGCGCGCGCCTTGCGGCAGCCGCGTCAGCTCGATCTTTGCCTCGGCCACCCCGAACAAACGCGGGATTTCGGTCATGTTCCCGCTCGAGATCAGGAAGAAGTCCCAGCAGACTTCGAAGCCCTCGGGTAGCACGAGGTCGACTTCGATCTCTCCCGGACCGATCTCGCGGTGCGATGGGACGATGCACGAGAACATCTGGTTGCCGACGCCCTCGCGCGGCGTGTTGAACCAGCGATAGAGATCGCCCGGCGACATCGCGATGCGCGCGATCACGAACGCAAAGCGAACGCCGGGCGACTGCATGTACGAGCGCCCCACGTTGATGTACTCGTCGTCGCTGAAGTGCGGTCGCACATTTCGCATCACCGCGCAGTAGTCCGCCCAATCGATACGCTCTTTGTTGTTCTTGATGGTCGCTTGCGTGACCGACGTGCCGGCACAGATCTGCTCGAGCGTGACGCCCTTCGCGCCGAGCCGATCGAGCAGTAGCTCGAACACCTTGCACGAGACTTCTTTCATCGCCCCCACCGCATAGCGATCGCACCATACGTCATGCCGGTGCCGCCGCCGGTGAGAACCACGAGATCGCCGGCGCTCAAGGCGCCGTCCTGCTCCGCGAAGTACAGCGAGGCAGGAACGAGCGCGGACGCGAGATATCCGGTGCGCGCGAACGTCTCGACTGACCGCGCACGCGTCGTACCAGTGCGCTGCTGCACCAGCTCGCGAATCCAAGGCATGCCTTGGTACATGGCCAGGAAATCGACCGCCTCGGCCGGTTGGTTAGCGGCTTCCAACGCGGATGCCACACTACCGGCGCAGCAATCGACGGTACGCAGAAACACCTCGCGCATTTGCCGGCGATCGTGGACGTAAATAACGGCCGCTCCGTCGTCAAACCAGCGTTTCCCGGGGACCGACGCGATCAGCGTTTTGGGGTAACGGCCATCGACGAAATGCACGGCCGAGAGAATCCCGCGGTCACCGCTGACGGGGCCGACCACGGTTGCAGCGGCTCCGTCACCGAAGATCGGAGCGCCGGCGTCGTCCATATCGATGGTTCGCGACGGCGCGCTCGATTGCACGATCAACGCGTGCGTCG
>DASXEF010000259.1:0-5135 GCA_036490255.1 Kofleriaceae bacterium | reverse complement strand
GATCCACTCGCCGATATCGTCGCCGGGTATCCGCACGCGATGCCGTCGTACGCGCAGAGCCTCACCGATCAAGAGATCGATGATCTGGCGACGCTGCTCTACTCGCTACGCGCGCCGACGCCGCAACCATGACCACAGGCGCCGGATCGCGGGCACGACGATGCCTGCGACGAGCGACCACGCGACCGCGTCGAAGATCCACAGCGCGTGCAGCCGCGCCGGATCTTGCTCCCAGCGATATTCGTGCGGGATATCGCCGAACGTTCCGGTGAACACGACCCCGAACATCGCCGGCACGCCGACGAACACGGTGATCGCCGTGCGCTCGCCGAGCGTCCACGCGGCCGGGAACGACCATCCCACGACGAGCACGACGAGCTCGCCGGCCATCCAGCCCAGCGTCTCGCTCATGTCGGCGCGCGGCGCGGCCAACCCCACGTGCGCGATCGCCAGATACGCCGCGATCGCGGCGAATCCGATCACGGCGACGAGCCAACCGCGCGGCCGGCGCGGCGGATCATCCGGCATCTCGGCACGCACGCGCGGCATGGCGGTCAAACGCGTCGGCATCTGCCGATATTCACACGTGCGTCGCGACGTATTTGAAGTTCGTGTAGTCGTCGAGCCCGTGGCGCGAGCCTTCGCGACCCAGCCCGGAGTGCTTGATGCCGCCGAACGGCGCTTGCGCGGTCGAGACCAGGCCGGTGTTGACGCCGACCATGCCGGCTTCGATCGCCTCGGCAACGCGCGCCTGGCGTGCGCCGTCGCGCGTCATCAGATACGCGACGAGCCCGGCATCGGTGTCGTTCGCCTGAGCGATCGCGTCGGCTTCGTCGGCCGCCGTGCGCAGCGCGACGACCGGACCGAAGATCTCGTCGCGCCAGAGCGCCATCGCCGGCGTGACGTCGCCGAGCACGATCGGGCCGACCAGCCGCGAGCTCGGCGACGCGCCGTAGAGCAGCGTCGCGCCGTGCGCGAGCGCGTCATCGACGAGGTGTTTGACCTTCGCGACGGCCTTGTCGTCGATCAGCGGCCCGAGATCCGGTTTGTCGTCGTCGAGCCCGCGGCCGGTCTTGAGCGCGCGGACTTTGACGAGCAGCTGCTGCGTGAACGCGCTCGCGATCGGCGCTTCCAAGATGAAGCGGTTCGCGGCGACGCAGCTCTGCCCGGTGTTGCGGAACTTCGCGATCATCGCGGCGGCGACCGCTTGCTCGACATCGGCGTCGGCGAGCACGACGAACGGCGCGTTGCCGCCGAGCTCGAGCGAGATGCGCTTGAGATCGCCGGCGGCTTGGCGCATCAGGTCCTGACCGACGCGCGTCGAGCCGGTGAAGCTGACCTTGCGGATCTTCGGTGACGCGAGCAGCTGCGCGCCGACCTCGGCGTGATGCGTCGACGGCACGACGTTGACGACGCCTGCCGGCACGCCGGCGCGCTCGCACAGCTGCGCGAGCGCGAGCGCCGATAGCGGCGTCTGCGCGGCGGGCTTGCACACGACCGTGCAGCCGGCGGCGAGCGCGGCGCCGAGCTTGCGCGTCAGCATCGCGTACGGAAAGTTCCACGGCGTGATCAGCGCGCACGCGCCGACCGGCTCGCGCGTGACGACGATGCGATCGCCCGCGTTCGTCGCCGGGATGGTCTCGCCGTAGATCCGCTCCGCTTCCCCGGCGAACCAATGCAGAAAGCTCGCCGCGTACTTGACCTCGGCGATCGATTCGCCGAGCGGCTTGCCGTTCTCGCGCGTGCAGATTTCGGCGAGCCGCGCCTGGGTATCGGTCTGCGTCATCGCCGCCGCGAGCTTCGCGAGCACCGCGCCGCGCGCCGGAGCCGGTGTCGCGCGCCAGCTCGCGAACGCGCCGTGCGCCGCATCGATCGCGCGTGCGACCTCGGCCTCGCCGCAATCCGCGACCTGCGCGATCACCGCGTCGTCGAACGGATCGACCACGGCGAACGTGTTTTGCATCCGCTGCCACGAGCCGGCGATGAACGCGTCGCGTGCGAAGTCCATGACCGATCTGTACCGCGGGAGTGTTATAGAGGCACTCATGGGGAGCGATCGCACGCGCGCGTTGGCCGTGTTCGGCGTGATCGGCGCGATCGCCGCGGCAGCCGGCTACTACTTCTTCGAAGTCTATCGCCCCGATCAGGTCAAGCGCGACGCGCAGGCCGAGGTCGCGACGTGGGAGCAGCGGTGGAGCTCGGCGCGCGGCTGCCTGCTCGGCGCCACGCCGGGCTCCGCGAAGACGAGCGAAGCGCTCGCGATCCACGAGCTGCAGCCCGATCCGTGGGACGGCGGCGCGTGCACGGGCTTGATGAGCAAGCTGACGCGCGGCGATGAGCCGAACACCGGCCTCGCCGATGTCGAAGCCGCATGGCGCACGCTCGATCGCGCGGCGACGAAGGCGGCCGCGGCGTTCGCCGAGCACGTCACGGCCGCACGCGATCTGGCGTCCGATCCGTTGCCCGACGCGCTCGACGCGCTCGACACCGCGCACGCGAACCTGCGCCACGCGGCGGGCATGACCGTCGAGGCGACGCACGGCCCGGCGCTGCCGGTCGCGCAACAGCTCGCGCTCGCCGACGGTAGCGATGCCGTCACGCAAATCGATTTCTCGCAGCTGTTGCCGTCGGCGCACGGCTACACCGGCTTCGGCAAGACGACGACCGGCCGCGACGTGCAGTTCTCGCTGCCGATCGGCGGCGCACCAAGCGCGTTGCGCGTCGGCATCGGCGCGGCGCGCGGCGAGCCCGACACCAGCTGGGTCGCTGCGATCGACGAAGCGAAGCTCGTCGTCGGGCCCGCCGACCCAGACGGTAACGTCGGCAACGTCGGCAAGCCGATCCAGACCGGCGCGAAAGACGTCACGTCGATCGCCGCGGTGATCGGCTCGCTCGCCGACGGCACCGTGATCTACGCGAGCGGTCACACGCTCGGCGTCGCGCGGATCAAAGCGGGCATCGCCACGCTCGAGCCGACGATCGAGATCGCCGACGGCTACGGCGTCGCCGATACCGATGGCCGCGTGATCGCGACATGGACGACTACCGACAAAGCCGGCGTCACGCGCGGCTTCGCGCGGCTGTTCCGGCCCGGCAGCGACAGCGCCGCCGCGGCGATGGATCCCGACGCCGAGCAAGAGAAGTGCCTCGCCTCCGATCGCGCCTGGCTCTCGGGTGAACGTGGCCTCGCGATGTTCGACGGCACGAGCGTCGTGACGCGCGCCGACTCGGACACGAAGCTGCTCGGCTGCACCGCCGATGCCGCCGTGCTCCACGACGGCGACGCGTATCAAGTGTGCACGCCGCAAGCGTGTCGCACGACGAGGTTGCCCGCGGGCGCACCGAAGCGCTCGTCGGTCGGCATCGTCGACGGCAAGCTCGTCGCCGTGACGTTGCACGGCGCCGTGCTCGGCGTGTGGCGCGAAGGCGCGACCGCGCCGGCGTTCTACGCGACGCCGACGCAGCTGACGCTCGCCGCGACGATGGTCACCAGCGACGGCAAGGCGCTCGACGTGCCGGCGCGAAGCCCGCGCGGCATCGTCGTGCTGCGCGTACCGGCGCATTAATCTCCGTAAGCGTCGAACGTGCACGTGCTCGTGCACGTGGCGCGTGCTCGACCGTTTCCGAGGTTGCAACCGCGAGCGCACGCAACGTCGATCGAGTTGGCGCGATCGAGCGCATTTCGAGTACGAGTACGAGTACGAGTACGAGTACGACTATGAGCCGCTAGGCGCGATACATCACGTCGCTGCGCAGCACGTACTTCACGCCCGAGGTCACGCGAGCGCCTTCATGAAGCTGATGGTGCTGGAAGACCAGCGCGGTGCCCGTCGTCGGCACGACCTCGCGGCCGTCGTCGAGAAATCGCGTCGAGCCGCCGCCGAAGCCCTGGTTCAAGTACACCATCAGCGTCAGCTGGCTGCGCTCGGTCGGGCTGCGCCGAAATGCGCCGTCGAAGTGCGGCGCGAACTGCTGGCCGGGTTGATAGCGATAGCAGCGAAACCGCTCGTTGACGCCGTGCTTGCGGGCACCGCACACGCGCTCGGGCAGCGCCGCCGCGAGCCGCGCGTAGAGGTCCGTCGCGAGTGGGACGTCGTCGAACATCACGCGCTCGTTGTTGCGGACCTCCGGCATCATCACGAAACCGCGATCGGTCGTGATCGGCGCGTCGGTCGGCCCGAGTGCGTCGATCCGCACGATCATCGCGGCGCATTCGGCGGCGCTCAGCACGTGCGGAACGGTGAACGCGAGCGCGACGCCGTGATCGAGGCTGTCACCGTCGATGTACGGCCGGCCGCGGCCCGCAATTTCGACTTGCATGCGTTAGTGTAACACGCACACGAATCTACGACAAGCGCGCCGCGAGTGCCTTGGTCTCGACCAAGTTGTCCTCGATCGAGCAGTAGGTCCAGCCGCCGTAGCGACCGACCGAGTGGATCGATTCGGCGGCGAGCGCGGCGGTCACGCGTGCGGTCTCGGCGAGCGACGCGCGCGTAATGTGGACGTACGCGGGATCGAGCACGACGTGATGCGACGCGACGAGCTGCTGATCGGTGACGATGCCTTCGCGCACGAGATCGGCGAGCACGCGCGCCTGTAACGCATCCACATCGAATTCGGCACCATTCGCCGCGCCGATCTCGACGTACAAGCTCATGCGATCGCCGCCCATGATGTTGTCGTACCAACCGACGCGATAGAAGCAGACCTCGCGATCCGGGAAGTACATCCAGTGGACGTGCTCGGGACCTTTCGCGTCGAAACCGAGGTTGAACACGAGCACGCGATTCGACGTGAACACGCGCGCGTCGTGCTCGATGCCGGCGAGCTGCGCGAGCGTCGGCAGCGGCGCCGAGCTGACGATCCGCGAATACGCGATCTCGCGTTTCGGCGTGCGGACGCGCTTCGCCGCGCGATCGATCGCGATCACCGGCTCGCCGCACGCGATCGTGCCCGGCGGCAGATCGCGCTCGAGCGCGTGGATATATTGGACGGCGCCACCGGCGGGATACGTGAACGTCGCGTTGTAACCATGCGATCGTTTGTTCTGAGTCGGCGGCCGCATGTTCGCGACGATGTCGGCGATATCGGCGTGCGGAAAAAACCGGCCCATCGCGTCTTTGTCGAGTGCGTCG
>DASXEF010000231.1:0-10334 GCA_036490255.1 Kofleriaceae bacterium | reverse complement strand
GTTTTCTCGCCGTGAAACGGACACAGGCCTTTGAAGCTGCGGCCTGCTTTTCTGAGCTGAACGTGCTGGCCGATCACCGCCACGATGTCGGCGCGACTGCGGATCTCCGTGATGATCTCGTCGGCAATCATGCTTCATGCGCGATCCCCAAATCGCGCCACGTTGGCGACTTTGACCGATCGTCGTCCGAAAGGCTACCGAGCTTGACTCGCCGGCGCTGACGCGTGGACAGGCGTGCTGCGCGCCGCATCGACGAGCGCATACACGACGAGCACGCACGTCAGCGCGATCCACAGGCCGAGCAGTGCTTGGATCGCTTTGGTCGTGCCGGCGGCGAGCTTCGGGCCGTGATCCTCTTGGCCGAGGTCGTGGCGGTGCTTCTTGCGCGCCGTGCCAGCGTGCTCGCTGCTCTCGTCCATCACGCGCGAAGTTGCCGCACGGCGTCGTGCCGGTCAACGGCTCGCGTCGCGCATCAGCCGAGCGAACGCGGTTCCCGCCGACGTCGCGATCGTCTCGATGTCGGCGATCGGCGTCCCCGGCTCCACGGCGCAGGCGATCACGCACAACGCCTTACCGGCGATCGCGATCGGCACGACGACGAGCTCGCCGTCGGCGCCCAACGCCTGCAACAGCGCACGGTCGAGCGCGGCGAGCTTGCCGGCCGGCGCACGCACCGAGCTCGTCGCGGCGAGCGCGCGCGGGATCAGGCCCGGCTCGTCGATCGGCACCGCGACGTCGGGCAGCGGCGCACCCGAGCGCGCGAAGTGCAGCCACGTCGTCGCGGTATCGCCGCGCACGACGAGCACCGCCGCGGCTTCGCATCCGGGCACGAACTGCTCGACGGCTTCGAGCACCAGCTCGGCGACGCGATCGCGATGATCGCTGCGCCGGATCGCCTTCGCGATGTCGGGCAGGCCGGGCGGGTCGTCGTGCTGCGCGATCGCGACTTTGCGGATCGCGATGCGACCGAGCGCGTTCGCGGGCGGCGGCGGCTCGTGCGCGTCGCCGCGAGCAGGTGACGGCTCGTCGGCGAGCGTCTTGACGTAGCTGCGGCGCTCGCGGCCGGCGGGCTCGGCGGCCGCCGGTGCGGCGGAAATCGCGCGATCGATCAGCGCGGCGAGCGCGTCGGGCTGCGTCGGCGGCCGATCGACAAACTTTTTGGCCGGCTCGGGTGGCTTCGGCGGCGGCTCGGTCGGGACTTCCCAATCGATCGGAATCTCGACGTCGCTGTCGGGCTCGTCGGAGAAGTCGCCGAACTCGGGAAACGGCGGGATCGACTTGCCGCGCGACCGCAAGTAGCGCGCGGCGCGCGCGATGTTGTAGACGCGCTCGAGCTGGTAGCGCATGCGCTGCTCGGCGGCGATCGACACGACGAGATCCGCCGACGAGATGCCGAGCTCGCTCGCGATCTCGGCGAGCGACTCGTCGTCGGGGCAGTCCATGCACGCGATCGCGATCTTGCCGCCCATCAGCTCGACGAGCGGCACGAACGAGTGCTTGTCGGCGAGCTCGGGCAGGATCCGGCGCTGCAGCATCGGATCGGCCTTGTCGAAGTGACGCGCGAGCGCGGCCGGCATGCCGTGCAAGCGGCCGAGCATGCTCGACAGCTGATCGAGATCGATGAAGCCGAGCTCGACGAGGTTGGTGCCGAGCCGACCGCCCCAAACGATCTGCGCGCGCAGACCTTGTTCGAGCTTGTCGGCGTCGAGCAGACCCGCCGCCACGAGGAGCTCGCCCAGCCGTGCCATCGATCAGATCAAACTTTACCCCGAAGCGATGGGTAGCGGGCCACGCGACGGGGTAGGCGCGGGTCAGGCGACGGTGACTTCCTTACACAGGTAGACATCCTGCACGGCGTTGAGCATCTCGACGCCCTCTTTGAACGGGCGCTGGAACGCTTTGCGTCCGAGGATGAGCCCCATGCCGCCGGCGCGCTTGTTGATGACGGCGGTCCTGACCGCGTCGTGCAAGTCATTCGCACCCGACGCGCCGCCCGAGTTGATCGTGCCGATGCGACCCATGTAGGCGTTCGCGATCTGGTAGCGCACCATATCGATCGGGTTGTCGGTGGTGAGCTCGCTGTAAACGCGTTTGTCCGTCTTACCGAAATCTTTGAGCGCGAGATAGCCGCCGTTATTCTCGGGAAGCTTCTGTTTGATGATGTCGGCGTGGATCGTCACGCCGAGGTGATCGGCCTGACCGGTGAGATCGGCCGAGACGTTGTGGTCGGCCGTCTTGTCCTTGAACGCGTCGTTGCGGACGTAGCACCACAGCACGGTGAACATGCCGAGCTCGTGCGCCTGCTGGAACGCCTCCGCGACCTCCTGTAACTGGCGCCGCGATTCGGCCGAGCCCCAGTACACGGTCGCGCCGACGCCTTGCGCGCCCATATCCCACGCCGTCTTGACGCTGCCGAACATCACTTGATTGAACGTGTTCGGATACGACAGCAGCTCGCTGTGGTTGACCTTCACGATGAACGGGATCTTGTGCGCGTACTTGCGCGCGACGGAGCCGAGCACGCCGAACGTCGATGCGACCGCGTTGCAGCCGCCTTCGATCGCGAGCTTCACGATGTTCTCGCCGTCGAAGAACATCGGGTTCTTCGCGAACGACGCGCCGCCCGAGTGCTCGATGCCTTGATCGACCGGCAAGATCGACGTGAAGCCCGTGTTCGCGAGCCGGCCGTGGCTCATCATCGACTCGTACGCGCCGATCACGCGCGTCGAGCGATCGGTCCACGCGAATGTCTCGTCGAGATAGCGTGGCGAGGGCAGCGTCAGCGAGCTCTGCGGGATCGTCTTGCACGAGTGATCGAGCAGCGCGGCGGCGTCGCCGAGGACTTCGCGAATCTTGCCAATCTCCATGCTTGGCTGTTACCGCCGAACGGAAATGGTTGCAATCGGCGGACGGGCCTGTAAAAACCGCGCCCGGGAGAAATGATGATGATGCGATGCTCCGTCGCGGTCGTGGTCCTCGTCGCGTGCGGCGGCGGTAGCAATAACTCGCCCAGCGACGCCGCCGGCCCCGGCAGCGCCGGGTTCGACAAGCCGACGCTGGTGGTTCATGCGAACACGCAGAACCCCGACGGCTCGTGGGCCGACGCGGGTCCAGCTGACCTATCGTGCCTCGGCACGGCCGGGAGCGACACGGCGACCACGGTCGCGGTCCAGCTGATGACCACGGTCAAAGACTTCCAGCAGCAGACGATCGTGCCGAGCGCGATGGTCATCGCGTTTCCCGGCATCGACTACGCGACGCCGTTCGACACCGAGACCGCCGACACCAACGGCAACGTCACGATGAACATCCCGGTCGGCACGACGCGGTTCGGCTACGAGATGACCGCGGCGAGCCAGTTCCCGACGTTCTTGCTCAATCAGATCGTCGATCCGAGCACCGCGATGCAAACGCTCGCCGAGATCCAGAGCGTGTCGGGCTCGACCGCGGCGACATTGCCCGCGCTGATCGGCCAGACGCGCACGCCGGGCACCGGCGTCGTCGCCGGCACGTTCCGCGATTGCCAGACGCGCCCGGTGTCGAACTTCGTCGTCACCGTGTCGACCACGCCGACCACCGCGACCGCGATCGCCGGCTCCGAGGCGTACTACTTCTCGCCGATCTCGATGCCGCTGCCGGTGCGTCACACGGTCGCCGATTCGGCATCGGGCAACGGCATCTTCATGGTGATCCAGCTGCCGGTCTCGGCGACGGCGTACGTGCAGGCGTGGGGCTATACGTCATCGGCCGCGATCGGCGGCGACATGACGCTGCTGTCGCAACTCGAAGCTCCGGTGCTCGCCGATACAGTCGTCACTGGCGACTTCGTCGCCGTGCGCCAATAATCTGAGCGTGCGCGACCCGCACGCCAATAACCCGAGCGTGCGCGACCCCGGCCGAGATGCGCTCGTCACCTGGGCGATCGCGCTGGTGCTCGTGACGATCCTCGTGCACGTGAACATCACGCTGCCGGCGGTCGGCCATCTCGGCAGCGCGCTCGTCGCGGTGCTGTTCTTGTACGCGCCGGTCTACGTCGCGTGGAAACGCGGCGAGGTCCTCGAGGATTACGGCTTTCACGCGGCGCCGGTCGGCAAAGGGCTCGCGTTCGCCGGCGCGTCGGTCGCGGTGATCTTTCCGATCTTCGCGCTCGGCTACTTCGCGTTCTACGAGATCGCATGCAACTCGCACCTGCTCGCGCATCTCGTGCCGCGCAACATGTGCTCGCACTACACCGGGCTCGGCGGCATCCACGCGCCGGCGGTCAGCTGGGACTTCGCCGAGTTCTGCTTGGTCCAGCTCGTCGTCGTGGCGCTGCCCGAGGAATTGTTCTTTCGCGGCTTCTTGCTCGAGCTGCTCGAGCGAAAGTTTCCGCCGAAGCGCCGGATCCTCGGAGGCGGGGTCGGCCTCGCGCTCGTGATCTCTGCGGCGATGTTCGCGCTCGTGCACCTGCCGAAAGACGGCGACCCGCGCGCGCTCGCGACGTTCTTCCCGGCCCTGTTGTTCGGCTGGATGCGCTCGGCGACGCGATCGATCTTGGCGTCGACCGTGACACACGGCTGCTCGAACATTCTCATCCGCCTGCTAGACCTCACCGTCTTGCGATGATCACCGCCGCCTTCTTCGATATGGATCGCACGCTGCTGCGCGTCGACAGCGGCATGAGCTGGACGCGCTTTCTCTACCGGCGCGGCGAGCTGCCGGCATCGATGGTCGCCAAGGCGATCTACTGGAGCACGCTCTACAAGCTCGCCGTCCTCGACATGGAGACCGTGTTCGCGCGGCTCGCGCTCACGCTCGAAGGCGATCGCGAAGCCGACATGATCGCGAAGTGCGAGGTGTGGTACCGCGATCACGTCGCCGCGTATGTCGCGCCGGCCGCACGCGTCGCGGTCGAGCACCACCGCCGGCTCGGCCACACGGTCGTGCTCGCGACCGGCTCGACGATCTACGCGGCGCGTCCCGTCGCCAAAGGCGTCGCGATCGATCACGTGCTCGCGTCCGAGCTCGAGGTCGATCCGAGCGGCACGTTCACCGGCAAGCCGAGCGCGTACTGCTTCGGCGAGCACAAGGTCACGCTCGCGCGCGCATGGGCGGCGCGCGAAGGCGTGGACCTCGACGCGAGCTACTTCTACAGCGACAGCTACAACGATCTGCCGATGCTCTCGGCAGTCGGCACGGCGATCGCGGTCAATCCCGATGCTCGGCTCGGTCGCCACGCGCGCCGCCGCGGCTGGGCGATCCAGCATTGGATGTGACATGGTCCCGGCCATGGAGCTTCGTGGCTTGGCCGCCATCCCCGCCGTGCGTCGTCTGATCGAGCTCGCGCTCGATGAAGATCTCGGCCGCGGCGACGTGACCTCGCAGATCACGGTCGGCAGCGACGGCCCACTGATCACCGCCGAGATGAACGCGCGCGAGCCGATCGTCGCGTTCGGCATCGACGTCGTGGTCGCGGTGTTCTCGATGGTCGAGCCGCGCATCGAGCTCGACATTCATGCGAACGACGGCGCTCGCGTCGATCGCGGCGGCTTGCTCGTGACCGTGCGTGGTCCGGCGCACGGCGTGCTCGCCGCCGAACGCACGGCGCTCAACTTCGTGCAGCGGTTGTCGGGCACCGCAACGCTCGCGAAGCGCTACGCCGACGCGGTTGCCGGCACGAAGGCGCGCGTGGTCGACACGCGCAAGACCACGCCCGGGTTTCGCGCGCTCGAAAAAGCGGCCGTGCTCGCCGGCGGCTGCGGCAACCATCGCTTCGACCTCGGCTCCGGCGTGCTGATCAAAGACAACCACATCGCCGCGTGCGGATCGGTTCGTGCGGCGGTCGAGGCCGCGAAGCAAAAGGCGCCGCATCCGTTGCGCATCGAGGTCGAGGTCACGAACCTGGGCGAGCTCGACGAAGCACTCGCGGCCGCCGCCGACATCGTGCTGCTCGACAACATGACGCCCGCGCAAGTCGAAGTCGCCGCCGCGCGCGCGCACGGCCGCGGCGTGCTCGTCGAAGTTTCCGGCGGCATCACGCTGGCGACGATCGCCGACTACGCGCGCGCCGGCGCCGATCTGATCTCGGTCGGCGCGTTGACGCACTCGGCGCCCGCGGTCGACATCGGGCTCGACGTCCGCAGTTAGAGCGCGGCTGCGATCGCGTCGCCGATCGCGTCGCCGCGGCCTTTGGTGATCGCGAGCCGGCCGTCGTCGCCGCGCTCGAGCACGAGCTCGTAGCCGGTGTCGGAATACGTCAGCGCGAATCGGCGGATCGAGCTCGCCGCGATCGCCGGCATCCACGTCGCGACGTGCGACGGTTCGACGTCTGCGGCGTCGCGGTGCTCGGCATCGAGCGAGAGCTGCTCGAGCCGCGGCAATCGCCTGACCAGCGCCGAGACATCGTCGGGCGACGGCGGATACCACGCAGACAGCTCGCGCAGCGGCGGCAAGCTCATGCGGCGATCGATCGTGCCGCGTACCTCGAGCACGCGCAGGTTCGCGAGCCGCGCGAACGCATCGAGCGCGACTGCGCCGGCGTGCAGTCGCAGCGACTCGAGCGAGGTCAAGGCTGCGAACGTCGATGCGTCGTAGCGATCGATGCCGAGCGTGAGCTTGCGAACGCCGGTGAACACGGCCAGCTGCGCGACCGAGATCTGCGGCACGTACATGAGATCGACGGTGTCGATCGGCGCCGCGACGGTGATCCGCGGCAATGCGATCCAGCTCTCGAGCCCGAAGACCAGCTCGCGCAAATGCGGCAACGCGAGCGTCTCGATGCCGCCGCGCTCGAACCAGAGGTCGAGCGAGTCGAGCGACTCCGGCAAGTCGAGCGTGTCGATGCGCCGATCCGATCCGGAGCGCGACTCGCGCGGCCCTGCGATCGCAAGAGGGGCCTCGCGCGGGCCTTCGAGCTGGATGCGGAGCCGCTCGAGATCTGGCATCTGCGCGTAGATCGCGCGCGGCGGCAGCGGATCGAGCAGCTTGGCGTAGAGATCGAGCGCGGTCCACGCACGCCGCGTCGTACACGCGCGCTCGACGATGCTCGTGCGGATCGTCGACACCTCGCGCAGGTTCGCGGCGCTCGGATGGTCGAGCACCGCGAGCACGGTCGCGTCGCTGCAACCGCGGAGGTCGAGCAGGCGCTCGACCGTCGCGAACGCGGGCACGTCGACGACCGAGCGCACGTTGCCGCCGGCGTGCAGCGCGTGCGGGAACCCGCGGGCGAGCTCGACGAAGCCGTAGCGCGACACGCCGTGCGATCGCGTCGCGAGATCGAGCATGCGCGCGAGCTCGTCGAAGCGCGCTTGCGCATTGGCATCGAGTGGACCGCGCGCCTTCGCGAGATCCATCGCGATCCATTCGCCGAGCGGCTCGCCGGCTTCGATCAATGCATCTGCATAGACCTGGCGCGGCGCGTCGTCGAACGGCGCGGCGCAGATCGCCGCGAGTAGATCCTCGCGCATCGCGCCATTGTACGCGGCGGATCTGTTACTCACGAGCCGTGAGCTGGCTCGGCCATCCGCGTATCGATCTGATCGAGTGCGGCTCGACCAACGACGAAGCCGCCAAGCTCGCGCGGGCGGGCGCGACGCACGGCACGATCGTGATCGCGGAGCGTCAGACGGCGGGCCGCGGCCGCGAAGGTCGCGTGTGGCAATCGCCGCCCGGCAACATCTATTTGTCGGCGGTGCTGCGGCCGGCGCTCGCACCGAACGACGTGCCGCCGTTGACGCTCGCGATCGGCATCGGCGCGTGTGACGCCGCGCGCGAATTCGGCGTGCACGCGCAGCTCAAGTGGCCGAACGATCTCTACGTCGCCGGCAAGAAGCTCGCGGGCGTGCTCGTCGAAGCGCAGAGCCAGGGCAGCAAGCTCGAGTCGGTGATCGCCGGCATCGGCGTCAACCTCGCGACGACGCCCGCGCTGCCGACCGCGACGTCGCTCGGTGCTGTCGATCGCGAATCGTTCATCGCGCGGTTGCTCGCGCACGTCGAGCACTGGATCGATCGTTACGTCGCGGCCGGGATCTCCGCGATCGTGCCGGCGTGGCGCGAGCGCATGCTCGCCGATCTGAGGTTGCGCGCGGGCGAGCTCGTCGGCACGCTCGCCGGGCTCGACGACGACGGCACGTTGTTGCTTCGCACCGACGACGATGAAGTCCATCGAATTCGCAGCGGCGCCGTCGAGCTCGACGGAACCGAGCGGAATCGTTGACGCAACGCGATTGCGTTTACGATCTAGGACACCGATGCGTCGCGCGATGCGCACCGCGTCAGCTGGTGTGACGGATTCGCCGTGATCGACGAGCAGTTTGATAGTAGACCGAAGTGGCGAAGGCGGTTGATGCCCCCCACCCACATATGTATAGTCGCGCGCCTCATGCGGACCGCCCGACGTGCACTGATCGTCGCGAGCCTGTTGCTCGTCGTGTCGGGCTGCCAGCAGCTCGACGGACGCAGTCGCAATCGCAAGGGCAACCAGGCGTTTCGCGAGCAGCACTTCGTGGATGCGGTCGCGGAGTACCAGAAGGCGTTGAGCGAGGTCGACGAGCCGACGATCCACTACAACCTCGGCCTCGCGTACTCGAAAGTGTTCAAGCCCGGCGCCGAAGGCGACGTGCTCATCGATCAGATCGGCACGCCCGCGTGTCAGGTCGTTCCGAAGGTCAAGACGGTCAACAAGCAGGTCTGCGTCAAGCCGGAAGATCACACGTTCAACAGCTGTGACGACAAGAACGTCTGCCCGTCGAGCTTCAAATGCGTGAAGGTCGATCTCTGCGCGCTCGACAATGCGGAGCTCGCGGACGATGCCGCCGACAACTTCGCGGTGTGGATGAAGTCCAACCCGAAAGACACCGAGACCCGCGCGCTGATGACGCAGGTGTGGATCGACTCGTCGCAGTACAAGAAGGCGCTCGATTTCTGGGAAGAGCTCGCGAAAGCCAAGCCCAACGATCCCGAGATCATGGGTAGCCTTGCGGGCATCAACCTCAAGGCCAATGATTGGCGCAAGTCGATCGAGTGGTACCTCAAAGTCGCCGCCATCTCGACCGACCCGTCCGCGAAGGCGAACGCCTACTCGTTCATCGGCAACGTCGCGTGGGCGAAGCTGAATTCGAGGACGCTCACCCGCGACGAGAGCGTCGAGATCGCCGATCGCGGCATCGGCGCACTGCAGCACGCGTCCGAGCTGCAGCCCGATAATCCGAAATACTTCGGCCTGATGGCCTCGATCACGAACTTCCGCGGTCAGCAGCAGGGCCCGTCGTGGGCCAGCGCGGTCGACCGTGCAGCTGCGCAAGACCTGCAAGCCCAGTCGCGCGTTCTCAGAGAGAAGGCGAAGGCTGCAGCGGGACAAGCGCCACCGGCCCCCACTGGCTCCGGCGCAACGACCGCAACCACTAACCCGGCCAAAACCGGCGGCTGATTCGCCCGAAGGAGAACGCTGCCGATGTCGACGACTACTCCCTATCGCGATCCGAACCCGCCGGCTCCGCTGACCGGCCACATGTTCGGCAACTTCGAAGCCGCCAAGAAGCGCAAGGCACCGCCGTGGGCGGGTCCGGTGCTGATGGGCGTTGTCGTGTTCCACATCGGACTGTTCTTGTTCATGTGGATCAAGACGATCTGGGACCTCGAGCAGCTCGATCGTCCGAAGACGACGATCGATCTCGCGGTCGCGCCGCCGCCGCCGCCGCCGCCACCACCGCCACCGGGCGGTGCGAAGCCGCACGACGTCCAGATCCAGCCGAAGAAGATCAAAGTCCGCGACATCGTCCAGCCGGTCAAGATCGAGAAGCAGGACCAGACTCCGCAAGTCGAGGACAAGGGCGATCCGAACGGCGAAATCGGTGGTGAAGAAGGTGGCGTTGCCGGCGGTGTCGTCGGTGGCGTTGTCGGAGCACCACCGCCGCCGCCGCCGCCGCCGCCGCCGCCTGCGCCGCCGCAGCTCGTGCCGCCGACCGCGCTCGAAGCGTCGCGTATCGCGGGCGAGAAGGCGATCCAGCCCGACGACGTCACGCGCATGGACATCAGCCGCTCCGGCAAGGACCGCATCGTCGGCACGTTCAAGCTCTGCATCAACGCCGAAGGCGCGATCCAGAACGTGACGATGATGAAGTCGACGGGCTTCGGCGCGTACGACTCCAAGATTCAGGGAACGATCCGTTCGTCGTGGCGGTACCGACCGTTCAACGTCAACGGCAAGGCGGTGCCGGTGTGCACCGCGGTCACCTTCATTTACTCGATGCACTAGTCTGATTCGGCTGTTCGACACGTAACGCAAACCAGGAAAACGCCATGGGACTCGACCTCGTACAGATCTTCAAGGAAGCGAGCATCATCGTTCAGGGCAT
>DASXEF010000215.1:0-6297 GCA_036490255.1 Kofleriaceae bacterium | reverse complement strand
CGCGGCATTCACCGCCGCGCCGACTACTACCCCGATCCCGACGCGTTCCGCCCCGAGCGGTTCTTTGCCGACGCGAAGAAGCAGCGGCCGCGCGATCGCTACCTGCCGTTCGGCGCCGGGCCGCGCGTGTGCATTGGATCGCACTTCGCGTTACTTGAAGCGCAACTCGCGCTCGCGACCCTCGTCCAGCACGCCGAGCTGAGGCAAGTGACCACAACGAAGGTCGATTACGACCCACAGGTCACGTTGCGCCCGAAACATGGCATGCCGATGATCGTGACGAAGCGCTGATTGCGATGGGCGCACGCGTCACTTTGCGTGGCGCTGTTATCGCTCACGCCATGGTTTGTCTCGCAAACCGCGGTTAGGGTGCGCGCCATGATCTCTCGACGTACTTCGCTCGCGCTCGTGTTGGGCTTCGCGATCGGCTGCGGAAGCAACTCGAACAACAACAACAACGGCGGCGGAACCGACGCGTCCAACGGCGGCACCGATGCGTCGAATGGCTCGGGATCCGGATCGGGATCGGGCTCAGGTTCGGGCTCGGGCTCGGGCGGATCCGACATCGGCCCGGCCTGCGGATCGGCGGCGCTGCCGACCGGCGTCTACGCGATCCCGCTGACGACGCCGAGCAACGAAGATCAAAGCTTCTTCTACACGCCGGGCCTCACCGTCGCGGGCTCGACGTTCTTGCTCGATCTCGACACCGGCTCGACCGACACCGGCATCGCCGGATCCACCTGCACGACGTGCAAGACCGAGGGCATCTCGCCGCTCTACACGCCGAGCGCCGGCGCGACCAAGGGCGGCGCCGTCAAGATCACGTACGCCGATAACAGCGGCTGGTCGGGCACCGCTTACGACGAGCCCGCCGTGACGCTCGGCGCTGGCTCGCCGACGTTCGCCGGCGACGTCGTCGACATGACGAAGGAGACCTCGTTCTTCAGCTTCTCGGGATCGAACGAATACCAGGGCATCCTCGGCGTCGGTCGCGACGACCTCGCCGGCTCCGCCGACAAGGTCACGTACCTCGACGGCTTGTTCGGCGCGGGCGTCACGCAAGAGCTCGCGGTCGAGTTGTCTCAGACCGAGGGCACGATGTGGCTCGGTGGTTACGACGCGAGCCATGCGTCCTCGCCGCTGGTCTACACGCCGATGCTGTCGACCGGCGACAACGCCGCGTTCTACGCGGTCGACATGACCGCGATGAAGATCGGTACGACCGATACCGGGCTCACGAGCGCGACCGCCGACGGTCCGATCCTCGATACCGGCACCAGCTTGTTCTACGTGCCGACGGCGGTCATCACGCCGATGGTGACGGCGATCAACGCGGCGCCGCAATACAGCACGGTGTTCACGAGCGCGATGACCGATCCGGACGGTAGCGGCGCTACCTCTGGTTGCGTCCAGGCCGCGAGCGGCGTGACCGACGCGATGGTCGACGCCACGCTGCCGCCGCTCACGTACACGTTCGGCAGCGGTGCGAGCGCGATCACGCTCACCGCGTCCGCGCTCCAGTCGTACATGTTCAACGCCGGCAGCGGCACGTACTGCATGGTGATGCTCGGCGGTGGCGACGGCGGCGAGATGACGATGGGCGACATGTTCTTGCGCGGCTTTGTCACCGACATCGACATCGCGAACGAGCGCGCCGGCTTCGCGCCGTCGACTCACTGCACCACCGGACCGGCCGCGTTCTCGCAGCGCGAGTTCCACAAGCCGCGCGAGCTCGGCCGCGGACCGCAGGGCATCAAGGCGCTCAAAGCGCTCCGCCACCGCAGCCGCTAAGTCACGGGAGAAATCGGCCGCGCTGTTCGGGCGCCGGAATGTCGCAAACGTCGGCGCGGCCCCAGATTCGATAGCGCAGCCGCGCGATCACGCGGTAGCCGAGATCGAGCACGAACGCCGGCAGCCAGCGCACGTGGTAACCGATGCGCCACGGCGCTCGCAGGTGCTTGGCGACGCGCAAGAACGTCTTGCTGCGCAGCCACACGCGATCGGCCTCGTCGACGAGCACGACGCTGTCGAGCGTCTTCGGGATCTCCGGATGCCGCGCGCGCAACTCGGCGGCGGTCTCGCCTTGCAACGGCGCGAACGCGAGCGCGTGATCGGACTCGTGGCGCAAGATCCACCGCACGCTCTTGCTACAGAGCCCGCAGGTGCCGTCGTAGAGCACGATGGGCGCGCGCACGAATCGATCATGCCGCCCCGCGAGTTTCGTGCAAGGCTTTGCCGCGGTGGCTGTTGTCTCGCGCATCTTGTTCGGCCTGATCTTCTCGGGCTCGCTTCACCTGTACGTCTGGCAGCGCGCGACCGACGTGCTCGAGCTCGGCCGGCGGCGCCGCCGGATCTTGGGCCTGATCGTCATCTTGATGATGCTGTCGGTGCCGCTGACCACGTCGATGCGGCTGTGGGCGCCGCACGCGTCGTCGGTGCTGGCATGGATCGCGCTGCCGTGGCTCGCGTTCGTCGGGCTCGCGACGGTCGCACTGTTCGTCAGCGATCTGCCGCGCATCGTTGCCTGGATCGGTCGCAAGCTCACGCGCAGGCCCGATGCGGTCGGGCTGTCGCGCCGCGAGTTCTTGAGCCGCGTCACCGGCGGCACCGCGCTCGTCGTGGCCGGAGCTAGCGTGGGCCGCGGCGTGCTCGAAGCGCGCGGCGATCACGAGATCGTGACCGTCGAGGTGCCGCTGAAGAAGCTGCCGAAGGCGCTCGACGGCTTCTCGATCGTGCAGCTCTCCGATCTTCACACCGGCATGACGATCGATCGCGCGTTCGTCCAGCGCGTCGTCGATCGCGCGAATGCGCTGTCGCCCGATCTGATCGCGCTCACCGGCGATCTCGTCGACGGGCCGGTCGAGAGCCTGCGCGACGACGTCGCGCCGCTCGCGCAGCTCCACGCACCACACGGCGTGTTCGCCGTCACCGGCAATCACGAGTACTACGCCGGCGTCGACGCGTGGATCGCGGAGATCACGAAGCTCGGCGCGACATACCTGCGCAACCAACACGTCGCGATCACGAAGAACGGCGCGTCGTTCGATCTCGGCGGCGTCGACGATCACAGCGCGTACGAATGGCCCGGCCACGGTGAAAACTTTCCGATGGCCACGGCCGGCCGCGATCCCAGCCGCGTGCTCGTCATGCTCGCGCATCAGCCGCGACAAGTTCGTCACGCGAGCGACTACGGCGTCGATCTGCAGCTCTCCGGGCACACGCACGGCGGCCAGATCTGGCCGTGGCATTACATCGTCAAGGTGCAGCAAGGCGGCTTGCTCGCCGGCTCGTACGAGCACGAAGGCACGAAGCTCTACGTCACGCGCGGCTGTGGCTATTGGGGCCCGCCGGTGCGCTTGCTCGCGCCGCTCGAGATCACGCGTATCATCCTGCGCACTGCATGAGACGCCTCGTTTACTTCGCGTTCGTCGTCGCTGCATGCGGCAAGCACGATCGCGTCGAGCCGGCCGCGGCGGCGCAGATCTTCGATCAAGAGATCGTGTTGCCGACCGTACCGCCCGGCGAATCGGATCTGACGCTCGACGGCTCCGGACACATCTGGGCGATCGCAGAGCGCGATCGATTCGCGAGCGAGCTCGTGCTGGCGGGCTCCAACGTCACGGTCGTCGAGCACGCGGTCGACGGCGTGCCCGACGGCAACGACACCGAATCGATCGCGTGGCTCGGCGGCAGCAACTTCGTGCTCGGCATCGAAGGCCAAGAGACGACGACCGCCGGCGTGCTGTTCGCGGAGCTTCGCCCCGACGGCCATCTCGTGGTCACGAGCACGCGCGATCTCACGAACGCCGAGCTCGGCGTCACGCTGCAGAAGAACCACGGCTCGGAGGCGATCTGCGGCTCCGGCGACGACATCGTCGTGGGGATCGAAGAGCGCGGCACGTTCCCCGACGGCTCGAAGTGGGCGCCGCTCGTCCGGATCAAAACCGGCCGGCTGAAGCTCGCGAAGCTGCACCTCACGACGGGCACCGGCAAGCTCAGCGCGCTCGATTGCCGCTTCGCCGCCGACGGCAGCGTCGACTTTGTCGGCATCGAGCGGCACTTCGGCGTCGAGCGCATCTTGCACGGCGTGCTCGCGGCCGGTGCAACCGAGGTCACGCCGACGCTGGTGCAGGATCTCGCGCCGGCGATCGGAGACAAATACAACCTCGAAGGCATCGCGCGGCTGCCCGACGGCCGCATCGCGCTGATCAACGACAACCAGAGCAAGACGATCGACGGACCGACGAAGCTCTTGCTGCTGAAGCCGCGCGCGACGCCGTAGTGAGCTACAACCAGCCGCATGCGCTGGTTTGTCGTCGCGCTCGTGTTGCTTCCCGAGCTCGCATTCGCCGAAAAGCTCACGCTCGATCAGGTGATCGCAAAGGCGGTCGCGAATCCGCGCGTCGTGATGGCAGAGCAAGATCGCGACTCCGCGGCCGCGCGCGTCGACGAAGCGGATGCCGCTCGCTACCCGCGCATGAAGGCGACCGCGTTCGCGACGATCAGCCCGAAGATCGAGTGCAGCGATCCGACGTGCGTCGTGACGTATCCGAACAACTTCGCGTTGCGGTTCGACGGCCTGTTCGCCGGCGCCGAGCTCGACGTCACGCAGCCGCTGTACACGTTCGGCAAGATCGATCACGCGCGCTCGGCGGCACGCGCCGGCTACGAAGCGCAAGACGCGCTCGCGAACGAAGCCGCCGGCGATGCCGCGAGCGACGCCGCGAAGGCGTATTGGGGCCTCAAGGCCGCGCGCCTGCTCGGCGACATGCTCGACGACGGCATCGACGAGATCCAGAAGGCGAAGACCGACTTCGACGGCAGCAAAGGCGCGACGATCCAGGATCGCCAGCGCGTCGCCGTGTTGCTCGCGACCGCGAAGGCACAACGCGCCGACGCCGCGAAGCTCGAAGCGCAAGCGCTCGCCGGCTTGCGCGCGATCACGGCGCAAGCCGATGCCGACATCGACGACACCGAGCTCGCCGCGCTCGATAACCCCGTGCCCGAAACGCTCGACGTCGATCGCCGGCCGCAACGGCTCGCCGCGAAGCAAGGCTCGACCGCCGCCGACGAGCTCGCCGCGGCGTCGCGCGCGAACTACTTTCCCGACATCGCGCTCGTCGGCACCGCGCTGATCTCCGCGGCGCAAGGCGCGCAAGATCCGGAGAGCGCGTACGCGAACAACCCGTACAACCGCACCGGTGCGGGGCTGGTGCTCGGCGTGTCGTGGACGCTCGAGCCATGGAACGTCGCCGCGCGCACGCATCGCGCCGAAGCCGACGCGCGCAAATCACACGCGCAATCCGACCTCGCAGCGGTCGGCGCGCGACTCGATGGCGACACCGCGATCGGCGAGGCCAAGGCCGCCCACGACAAGGTCGCCGCGAGCGCCGAAGGCGAAAAAGCGGCACGGACGTGGCTCGCCGCCGTGCTGCAGGCCCAGGCGATCGGCACCGCCGAAGCCCGCGACCTCGCGGATGCGTATATCGCTTGGTTTCAGATGCGGGCGCAGTGGGCACAGGCCGTGTTCGACTGGAACGTCGCCGTGGTACGCCTCGGCAGAGCTCGCGGTGAATTCCGCGCCGGCCCATCGCGTCAGAGGTAAACACCACACATGAAGCGCGTCGCCTTGTTACTCCTGTTCGTCTCGTTCACCGCGTTCGCCGACAAGCCCGGTCCCGGCACCGCGTCGGTCAAAACCGCGAACGAGAAAATCGCGTCGCTGCTCAAGCAAAAAGTGCCGGCCGGCTCGCCCGCCGAAAAAGATCAAGCGACGAAGGTCACGAGCTCGGTGCGCGATTTCTTGGATATCGACGAGCTCGGCAAGCGCGCGATGGCCGACCAGTGGTCGAAGCTCACGCCCGCGCAGCAGACCGAGTTCTTGTCGACGCTGCGCAGCCTGATCGAGGCGAACTACGTCAACGGCCTGCGCGCGAACCTCGATTACACGGTCGACTACTCCGGCGAGTCGACCGACAAGGACGGCGACACCGTCGTCACCACGGCGATCAACACGAAGCGCCACGGTCACCCGTACAAGATCGAGGTCGACTACGTGCTGCACAACGACGCCGGCAAGCTCAAGGCGTGGGACGTCAGCACCGACGGCGTCGGCCTCGTCGAGAACTATCGCGCGATGTTCAACAAGATCATCACGAGCGACGGGTTTTCCGGCCTGATCGCGAAGATGAAGAAAAAGCAGACGGAAGCGCAAGGCGCGCAGGGCGGCTGACGATCAACCGTGCGCACGCGCGCACCGAGCTCGCAGAAATAGTGAGCCGTGAACCGGAACCGCGA
>DASXEF010000173.1:0-4824 GCA_036490255.1 Kofleriaceae bacterium | reverse complement strand
CCGCGGTTCTCGCCGCGCCAGAGCGACTTGCTCATGATCGTGGGCACGATCACGGAGAAGCAGGGCCCCGCGCTCAAGCGCATCTACGACCAGATGGCCGAGCCCAAGTGGGTGATCGCGTTCGGCGTCTGCGCGTCGACCGGCGGCTTCTACCAGAACTATCACGCGATGCCCGGCGCCGATCAGGTCATCCCCGTCGACGTTTACATCCCGGGCTGCCCGCCGCGGCCCGAGCAGGTGCTCGACGCGCTGATCATGTTGATGAAACGCATCCAAGACGGACGCGGCCACAGCCAGCTCCGGCTCAAGCGCGATGCGCTGATCGCCGAGCAAGAGGCTGCGGCCGGAGATTCCGGAGAGTAGACGATGTCCAAGCAAGCTCTCGACGCGCTCGCCGCGAAGTTTTCGTCGGCGGTCGAGCGTACCGGCTCACCACACGGCGACGAGACCGCGTGGATCAAGCGCGACGAGCTGATCGCCGTCGCGACCTGGCTGCGCGACGATCCCGCGATGGCGTTCGACGCGCCGGTGTTCTGCACCGCGATCGATTGGCTCGATTGGCGCCCCGTCGGTCGCCCGGTCGCCGAGCATTGGAACGAGACCAAGCCGCGCTTCACGGTTTGCTATCAGCTGCGCTCGGTCGCGAAGAAGCATCGCATCCGGCTCGAGATCGAAGTGCCCGAGAACGATCCGCGCGTGCCGTCGCTGTCGGGGTTGTGGCCCGCGTTCGATTGGCAGGAGCGCGAGACGTTCGACATGTACGGCATCCGCTTCGACGGTCACCCGGATCTGCGCCGCATCTACCTCTACGAGGAGTTCGTCGGCCATCCGCTGCGCAAGGACTATCCGAAAGAGAAGCGCCAGCCGCTCGTGCGCCGCGACGATTTGCCGATCAACCCGCTCAAAGACGCGGAGAGGAAGCAGCACTGATGGCGGACGCGCAGTCGCTCAAGCAGCTCGTGCTCGGCCGCAAGGACGTGCAGGATCTCTCCGACAACGAAGCCGAGCTGCCGCCCGAGCTGATGACGGTCAACATGGGCCCGTCGCATCCGGCGATGCACGGCACGGTGCGCATCGTGCTCACCGTCGACGGCGAGAAGATCGTCAAGAGCGATATCCAGCCGGGCTATCTGCACCGCTGCTTCGAGAAGGAATCGGAGCACGCGACGTACACGCAGGTGTTCCCGTACACCGATCGGCTCAACTACGTCTCGCCGATGATCAACAACGTCGGCTGGGCGATGGCGGTCGAGAAGCTGCTCGGCATCCACGACAAGCTGCCCAAGCGCGCCGAATACATCCGCGTGATCGTCAGCGAGATGTCTCGCATGAGCGATCACCTGACGTGCATCGGCGCGTCGGCGATGGAGCTCGGCGCGTTCACGCCGTTCCTCTACTTCTTGAAAGCGCGCGAGTGGCTCTACGAGCTGCTCGAGAAAGTCTCGGGCGCGCGGCTCACCCATAGCTACGCGCGCGTCGGCGGCGTGTCGAAGGATCTGCCGCACGACTTCGAGCACGACCTCACGAACCTGCTCGACAAGTTCGAGCCGGTGATCGTCGACGTCGAGAAGATGCTGCTATCGAACAAGATCTTCTACGACCGCGTCGTCGGCATCGGTCCGCTGACCAAAGAAGATGCGATCAAGACCGGCTGCGTCGGTCCGATCGCGCGCGCCGCGGGCGTCGACTACGACGTGCGCCGCGACTTCCCGTACTCGGTGTATCCCGAGGTCGAGTTCGACGTGCCGCTCGGCACCACCGGCGACTGCTACGACCGCTACTTGGTCCGGCTCGAAGAGCTGCGCCAGTCCATGCGGATCTTGCGGCAGTGCCTCAAGCAGATCCCCGACGGCGCGATCATGAGCGACGACCATCGCGTCGCGCTGCCGCCGAAGAAGGACGCCTACAACACGATCGAGTCGATGATCCGGCACTTCAAGCACATCGTCGACGGGATCCGCGTGCCGGCCGGCGAGACCTACGCGTTCCTCGAAGGCGGCAACGGCGAGCTCGGCTTCTTCGTCGTCTCCGACGGCACCGGCCGGGCGTACAAGGCGTACTGCCGGTCGCCATCGTTCGTGCACCTGTCGACCGCGACCCAGCTGATCCACAACCACTACATCGCGGACGTCGTGCCGATCTTCGGCATGATCAACATGATCGGTGGGGAGTGCGACAAGTGAAGCTCGTGCTCGCTGCATTGATCGCCGTCGCCGGCTGCAAAGGCGGCAAGGCCGATCCGGCGAACGTCGCCGCGGCCGAGACGGCAAAGACGCGCGAGGTCGCGATGGATCTGTCGAAAGCGGTCGACGCGCTCGAAGCCGATCACGCGATCATGCTCGACGCGGTCGGCGCCGTCGCGAATGCGAAGGACGACGCATCGCGCGCGCGGGCGATCGAGATGCTCGCACCCCACGAGCTGATCGAGGCGCACGACTTCAGCAGCGTCGGGTTCGAGGTCGGCAAGGTGATGGCACAGGTGGCGCCCGACGCGGCGCACGACCTCGCCGCGCAAGCCGACACGCTGATCGCGGCTCGCAAAGACAGCGAAGCCAAGTTCAAGACTGCGCTCGCCGCCGCGGCGAGCGATCCCATCGCCGCGCAAAAGGCCCAGCGCGACTTCGAAGAAGCCCAGTATCGCGCCGCGCGCGCGGAAGGGGCGCGGAAACCATGAGCGAGACCGTCAACCTCACGATCGACGGCCAAGCCGTCAGCGTGCCGAAAGGCACCAACGTGCTCGAAGCAGCGAAGCTGCTCGGCATCGACATCAGCGCGTTCTGCTACCACCCGGGGCTGCCGATCGTCGCGCAGTGCCGGCAGTGCCTCGTGGCGGTCGAGAAGAACCCGAAGCTGCAGCCGAGCTGCCAGCAAGTCGTCGGCGAAGGGATGGTCGTGCACACGACCGATCCGCAGTCGACGCTCGCACGCAAGCAGCAGCTCGAGTTCACGCTGGTCAATCACCCGATCGATTGCCCGATCTGCGACAAGGCCGGCGAGTGCACGCTGCAGAAGCTGTACTTCGATCACGACAACGCGAACTCGCGCGTCGACACGCCGAAAGTTCACAAGGCGAAGGTCGTCGACCTCGGCCCGCACATCGTGCTCGATCAAGAGCGCTGCATCTTGTGCTCGCGCTGCATTCGCGCGTGCGATCACACGTCGGGCGAGCATCAGCTCGAGTTCGCCCATCGCGGCGATCACGAGATCCTGACGACCGCGCCGGGCGAGCAGCTCGACAACCCGTACTCGATGAACACCGTCGACGTCTGCCCGGTCGGCGCGCTGACCGCGAAAGACTTCCGGTTCACGATGCGCGCGTGGGAGCTCGAAGCGACGCCGTCGATCTGCAACGGCTGCGCGACCGGCTGCAACATCGAGATCCATCACAAGAACGAGCGCGCGTGGCGCCTCGTGCCGCGCCACAACCCCGACGTCAACCACTACTGGATGTGCGACGAGGGCCGCTTCACCTATCACGATCTGCGCGAACAGCGGCTCGCCGGTCCGACGGTCGAGGGCCTGCCCGCGAGCTGGGATCGCGCGATCACCGCGGCCGGCAAGCGGCTGTCGATGTTCCAGGCGCACGGCGAGCAGCTCGGCGTGGTGCTGTCGTCGCAGGCGTCGAACGAAGATAACTTCGCGCTCGCTTCGCTCGCTAAAGCGCTCGGCGCCGGCCACGTCTACGTCGCCGGCAAACCGCTGGTGCCCGCGCGCGCCGACGGCCGTTTGCGCGTCGCCGACGTCAACCCGAACGCCGCGGGCGTCAAAGCGATCTGCGATGCCCTGGGCCTCACCGCGACGCCGAGCTACGAGCTCGATCGCGGCGTGCCGCAATCGCTGCGCGCGATCATCGTGCTCGGCGACATCGTTCCTGGTTTGGATCCGGCAAAGCTCGCCGAGCTCGAAGTGATCGCACTCGCGACGCACGAGCGCGGCCCGGTATCGACGGCGCGCGTCGCGCTGCCGATCGCCGCGTGGGCCGAAATCGCCGGCACCGTCACGAACAACAAAGGTCTCGTCCAGCGCATGCACGCGGCGTTTTCGCCGCTCGGCAGCGCGATTCCCGGCTGGGAAGCGATCGTGCGGCTCGCGCAAGCGGCCGGTCACAAGCTCGCGTGGGTTCACACGCGCGACGTGTTCGCCGCGATGACGAAGGCCGTGCCGGGTTGGAACGAGCTGGTGTGGCAACGCGAGGTCCGTCCGCTCGCGCTGCGCTTCGCCGGGAGCCGAGGCTAGATCATGCTCGCGAGCATCTCCGTTTGGGACATCCTCGATTGGGGCGGCACCAAGTGGCTGTTCCTCGTGCTCGTGCTCGTGATGCCGCTCGCGTCGTTGCTCACGTGGGCCGAGCGCCGGCAGAGCGCGATGATGCAGGACCGGCTCGGTCCCAACCGCGCCAACATCGGCCCGATCAAGCTCAAGGGCATCCTGCACTTCGTCGCCGACGCGCTGAAGATGATCTTCAAAGAGGACTTCGTTCCGGCGAACGTCCACAAGGGCCTCTACGCGCTCGCGCCGATCTTGGCGCTCGCGCCGGTGCTGATCGCGTTCTGCATCATCCCGTTCGGGCCGACGATCTTTCCGCACGTGCTCGGTCACGGCATCTGGACGCACGTCGATCCGGTCGCGCTCGCCAACTCGCCGAACGCCGGCGACTTCGCCGATTCGATCCGGATGCAGATCTTCCAGATCGACTACGGTCTGATCTTCTACTTCGCGGTGCTCACGCTCGCGAACTACGGCGGCACGATCGCCGGCTGGGCGAGCTACAACAAGTGGGCGCTGCTCGGCGGCCTGCGCAGCTCGTCGCAGATGATGTCGTAC
>DASXEF010000122.1:0-6420 GCA_036490255.1 Kofleriaceae bacterium | reverse complement strand
GGCGGCGATCGAGATGTCGGGCCTGCGGCTCGTCGGCAAGAGCTTGCGCAGCGCCCTGCCCGATGCGAACGAGCGCTGGTACCAGGTCGCGGCGCGCGTAGTCGCGACCGGCATCGCCGAGCGCGTCGAGATCGACGAAGGCAATCGCTGGTACGAGGCGCGTGTATTTCGCCCGGAGCCCGAGGCACTGCACAGCCGGCGCGTCGCGATCGTGTGGCGCGATGCGACCGAGCGACGCCGTACCGCCGCGCGCGACGAGTTCTTGCTCAAGCTCTCCGACGCGCTGCGCCCGCTCGCCGATACGCTCGACATTCAAGCGAACGCGCTGCGCTTGCTCGGCGAACGGCTCGCCGCGAGCCGCGTGGTCTACGCGTGGATCCTCGGCGACGGCAACACGTGCGAAGTCGTCGTCAACTATCGCGCGGACGGCGTGCCGTCGGTCGTCGGCCTGCACGTGCTCGGCGACTACATGCGCGAGCGATTGCGCGCGGGCACGACGATGGTCGTGCCCGATACCGGGCTCGTCGCCGACAATCGCGCCGAAGAACGCATCGCGCATCGCAAGTCGCGCATCCTCGCGCACATCACCGTGCCGCTCGTCAAAGGCGGCCGGCTGATCAGCTTCATGAGCGCGCACAGTGACCACTCGCGCGAGTGGACGAGCGAGGAGATCGCGCTCGTCGAGCGTACGGCCGAGCAAACCTGGGCCGCGGTCGAGCGCGCGATGGCCGAGGCCGAAGTGCGACGCGCGCGCGATCAGCTCGAGCTGCGCGTCGCCGAGCGCACCGACGAGCTCGCCCGCGCGAACTCCGAGCTACGCGACGAGATGGCCGAGCGGCACAAGTTGCAGCGCCAGCTCGCGACCGCGCAAGAAGCCGAACGTCGTCGGGTCGCGCGTGACTTGCACGACCAGACCGGCCAGTTGCTCGCCGGCCTCGCGATCGCCGTGCGCAGCATCGCGACCGCGCCCGAAAAGCTCTCCGACCTGCGCTCGATCGCCGACGAGCTCGCAGCGCAGGTCCACGCGCTCGCCGTTCAGCTGCGGCCGACCGCGCTCGACGATCTCGGCCTCGTGCCGGCACTGCGCCAGTTGATCGACGGCTGGGCCGCGCGCGTCGGCGTGCCGGTCGATTTCGAGACCGCGACGCTCGCCGAACGCTTGCCGCCGGAGGTCGAGACCGTGCTCTATCGCGTGGTCCAAGAGGCGTTGACGAACACGTACAAGCACGCCGACGCGACGGCGGTCAGCGTGATCTGCTCGAGCCTCGACGGTGTCGCGAGCGCGATCGTCGAAGATAACGGCTGCGGCTTCGACCCGACGAAGATCCCGAAGGATCGGATCGGCCTACTCGGCATGCGCGAGCGCGTCGAGCTTGCCGGTGGCGAGCTCGTCGTCGAGTCGGGCTCGAATCGAGGCACGACCGTGATCGCGCGCATTCCGCTGCGCGAATGAGCTGATTACGCCGCGAGCCAGCCGCGTTCGATCGCGTAACGCACGAGCTCGGCGCGCGTGCGGATGTTGAGCTTTTCCATGCCGCGCGCTTTGTACGTCTCGACCGTGCGCAGGCCGACCTGCAGCGCCGCCGCGATCGTCTTCATCGCGTGACCGCGCGCGATCCGTGTCAGCACCTCGGTCTCGCGCTCGCTGAGCTCGGTCGTGCGACCGGGTGTCGTGCGAGCCGACGTCGGATGATGGAGCATGGGCGGATTCATGATCACGGGATCGACGAAGATCTCGCCGGCCGCGACGGTGCGAATCGCGCGCACGAGCTCGTCGCCCGCGGCGCGCTTGACGACGTAGCCGCACGCGCCGACCGCCATCATCTGGTCGACGTAGCCGCGATCTTCGTGCGCCGACAGCGCGAGCACTTTGACGCCGGGCTGTTGTCGCCGCAGCTCTTCGGCGGCTTGCGCGCCGCTCATGCCGGGCATCGATACATCGAGCACCGCGACATCGGGATGCGTCGCGATCACGCCGGCGACAGCCGTCTGACCATCGTCGGCTTCACCCACGACGGTCATATCTGGTTGCGCGTCGACCAACCCACGTAGTCCCCGGCGAAAGATCGGGTGATCGTCGGCCAGGAACACTCGCACCGCACTGCCTTCCATACTTGCTCATCTTACTACGCGTTTTCGTCGGCAACACCACAAATACCTGACTTGCGGCGCCGTGCGTTGCCTCGTAGATTGCGCCGTCATGCCCGAGCCCGAGCTGCCAGCCGCGATCGCACGCCGCCGTACGTTCGCGATCATCGCGCACCCCGACGCCGGCAAGACCACGCTCACCGAGAAGCTGTTGCTATTCGGCGGCGCGATCCAGCTCGCCGGAGCCGTCAAAGCGCGTGGCGATCGCCGACGCGCTCGGTCGGACTGGATGAAGGTGGAGCGAGAACGCGGCATTTCCGTTACGACCTCGGTGATGACGTTCGATTACAGCGCCTGTACGTTCAATTTGCTCGATACGCCGGGTCACGAAGACTTCTCGGAAGACACGTATCGCACCCTTACCGCCGTCGATTCGGCCGTGATGGTGATCGACGCCGCGAAAGGCATCGAGACTCAGACTCGCAAGCTGTTCGAAGTGTGTCGCCTGCGCGATGTGCCGATCGCGACGTTCATCAACAAGATGGACCGCGAGGGCCGCGACCCGTTCGAGCTGCTCGACGAGATCGCACACGATCTCCAGCTCGATGTCGTACCTGCGAGCTGGCCGATCGGCGCGGGGCGCGAATTCCGTGGTTGTTACGATTTGTTTAGAGATCAACTGATCTTGATGGAGCGCAGCAAAGGCGAATACCTACAAGAAGGCATCACCGTCTCCGGCCTCGACGATCCGAAGCTCGACCAGTTGTTGCCGGAGTCGGCGGTCGCGAAGCTGCGCGAGGACGTCGCGATGATCCGCGGCGTGTGCTCGAAGTTCGATCTCACCGCATACCGCGAAGGTCACATGACGCCGGTGTTCTTCGGCTCGGCCGTGAACAACTTCGGCGTGCGCGAATTGCTCTCCGGGCTCGCAGAGCTCGCCCCGCCGCCGCGCAAGCAACCGACGCGCGAGCGCGAGATCGCACCCGACGAGCCGAAGGTCTCGGGCTTCGTGTTCAAGATCCAAGCAAACATGGATCCGAAGCACCGCGATCGGATCGCGTTCGTGCGGCTCGCATCGGGTCACTTCACGCGCGGCATGAAGCTCACCGTGCCGCGCACCGGCAAATCGCTCGGCGTGCACAACGCGATGCTGTTTCAGGCGAACGAGCGCGAGCTCGCCGAAGAAGCGTGGGCCGGCGACATCATCGGCATTCCCAATCACGGCACGCTGCGCATCGGCGACGCGCTCACCGAAGGCGAAGTCATGCACTTCACCGGCATTCCGAGCTTCGCGCCGGAGTTTTTGCGCCGCGTGCGACCCGACGATCCGATGAAATCCAAGCACCTCGGTCGGGCGCTCGAGCAGATCGCCGAAGAAGGCGGCGCGCAGGTGTTCAAGCTGTTGCTCGGCTCCGACTTCGTCGTCGGCGTGGTCGGCGCGCTGCAGTTCGACGTGCTCGCCGATCGCATCCGCAGCGAATACGACCTGCCCTGCCACTTCGAAGCGACCAGCTTCGAGGTCGCGCGCTGGGTCGACGCCGACGATCCGAAGCTGATCCGCAAGTTCGCCGATCAAAACCGCGACAACATCGCCGAAGATCACAGCGGCGCGACGGTCTTTTTGGCGCGCAACGACTGGCAGCTCAACCGCGCGAAACAAGACTTTCCGAACTTGCGGTTCTTGCAGACGCGCGAGCAAGCGCCGCTCACACAAGCAGCGGTGTGAGCGAATCGGTCGCGCTGTTTCGCCATCTCCCCGAGCTCGCCGGTCGCGTCGCATGGGCGCGACTCGGCGACTGGCCGACGCCGATCGATTCGGTGATCGTCGACGGCCGGCCGATCTGGATCAAGCGCGAGTGCGACTCGAGCACGCGCTACGGCGGCAACAAGATCCGTACGCTCGAAGCATGGCTCGGCCGCGCCCGCGCGCTCGGCAAGCGACGGATCTGGGCGATCGGCGCGACCGGCTCGAATCACGCGATCGCGACGATCTTGCACGCGCGCGCGATCGGGCTCGACGCCGGCGCGATCGTGTTTCCGCAACCCGACAGCGAATGGGCGGACGAGAACTTCGCCGCGATGCGCGCAACCGGCTGCGAGCTCGTGCAGCTCCGCCACGTGATCGAAGTTCCGTTCGCGGCACTCGCGATGGCGCGCCGCGATCGCGATGGCATCGTGATGCCGCCCGGCGGCGCGACGCCACTCGGCGCATTCGGCGCGATGTCGGCCGCGCTCGAGCTCGCCGATCAGATCGCGGCCGGGCTCGCGCCACCGCCGCGTCGCATCGTGTTGCCGATCGGTAGCACGTGCACGACCGCCGGCTTGCTCGCCGGCTTCGCGCTCGCAAAAACACTCGGCGCGTGGCCGTGGACGCTGCCGATCGTTCACGCGGTTCGCGTGACGCCGTGGCCGGTAACGTCGCGCTTGCGCACCGCGGCGCTCGCCGCACGAACACTCGCGCGCGCCGGCAAATCCGCGCCGTTCACGCAGCTCCTGCGCCAGCTCGTCGTCGACGGCCGCGAGCTCGGCGGCGGCTACGGCCGCACGACGCCGCGATCGATCGCGGCCGCACACGGGCTCGCGCACGCGCGGCTCCAGATCGATTCGGTCTACGCCGCGAAAGCGGCCGCCGCGCTACTGCGCTTGCATCGCGAGCACGTGGGGCCGCTGATGTTCTGGGCGACGAAGACGGCTACTTCGAGTCGCTAGCTTTTTCAGCCTTCGCCGCCGACGCCTTCGCACGCGGGGCCGCTATGTTCTGGGCGACGAAGACGGCTACTTCGAGTCGCTAGCTTTTTCAGCCTTCGCCGCCGACGCCTTCGCACGTGGGGCCGCTGATGTTCTGGGCGACGAAGACGGCTACTTCGAGTCGCTAGCTTTTTCAGCCTTCGCCGCCGACGCCTTCGCACGCTTCTCTTGTTGCTGCTCGACCTGGTTCGCGATGTACGACCGGCACTTCACCAGCGCGCGATCGTTCGCGATGTTAGTCGCGTAATAATCGGGCGAGTGCTGTTCGATCGCCGCGGCCGCGTTCGCGGCGTCGGTGCATCGACTCTGTTTCACGAGCGACTTCACGCGATCGTACTGTTCGTTCGCCCACGGATCTGCCGCGTTCGGATCGGCGACCGCAGCATCGCCGCCACCTGCAGCAGCGCCGGTCGTCGCGGTACCGATGGCTGCCATCGACGTTTGCGGCGACGTCGCAGGCGCCACCGGCGGAGCTGCTTTGCCCTTGTAGCTCTGCTGCTCTTTCTGCGGCTGGTCCTCGGCGAACCCTTCGGAATCGTCCTTCTCGAGATCCTTCGGCTCGTAGCGCTTCGGTGCGACTTCGATGCCCTGTTTGATCGCGTGATCGGCCGTCGGCTTCTTCGCGACGGCGCTCTGATCGTGCGCGCGATCGAGTGCGCGCAGTTTGTCATTCACGTCGACGTCGGCCGAGATGCCGTCCGCGACCTTCGTGTTCCCGGCGAGCGTGGCCGGCTCGGACGCCGAACCGTACGCGACGGTCGGCGGCGTCGTCGCCTGGGCGGTCACGGTCGGCGAGGCCGCCGCAGCAGGCACCGATTCCTCGCGCGCCACGCGCGCGGGCTCGGCGAGATCGCCCTTCTTCATGTAGAGCGTGCCCGCAACGCCGACCACGACGACGAGCATCGCCGCCGCAGCCATCGCCGGATGCGACATGAACGAGCGCGCGAATCGCGCGAACCAGCCGTCGCCGGCAAGCGCTTCACTGCGCGGTGCACGCCGCGCGGCTTCTTGAACGAGCAGCGCCGACAAGGACGGTGGCGGCTCGAACCACAGCTCGAAAAACCGCGCATCGACCAGCGCCTTGCGCGTGGTCCGCAGGTCGTCGAGCGCCGTCCGATCGGTCGGATGGGACTCGAGGTGAGCCGCCAGCCGCGCTTCATCGGCGGGCCCGAGCTCGCCGTAGAGCGCGCCGACTAGCAGCGCATCGAGTTCCTGATCCACCATCTGACGATTCCTTATACTACGCGTGTACGTATCGAGCGACGAAGCTCGAAGCCAGCAGAAACGCGCACTTGGCACTTACTTCGTGCCGGTCGCGGTCCTAGCGGCTTTGAGATGCCGATACAAACGTAGCAAAGGCCCCGTGGATCTAATCGCGTGCCAGGGCTGTAAGTCTTGGTCCTCTCAGTCCTTGTTGGGCTCGCAGCTCCAGCCGACGTTGTCGATGGTCCAGTCGTCGTCGCCACACACCGAGGCCGAAGCCTCCCTGGTTTGGGAGGTGCCGTCGACGAGCGCGAGCTTTGCCGACGTCGAATGCACGGCGCGGCGCTTCTTCGACGCCGGCGCACAGACGATGCGCCACTC
>DASXEF010000050.1:0-4002 GCA_036490255.1 Kofleriaceae bacterium | reverse complement strand
CATCCATCCGGGCGATCACCGGATCGTCGCGTTCGCCGGGCTGTGGGCGCGCGCGAAGACCGACGCGGGCGAGCTGCACAGCTTCACGATCATCACCGGTAAGCCGAACGCGCTCGTCAAACCGATTCACGATCGCATGCCCGTCGTGCTCGAGAAGTCGGCGTGGGCGGCGTGGCTCGATCCCGCGAACGCCGATCCGATGTCGCTGCTCGGCATCCCGGACGTCGGCGATTGGATCGCGGAGCAGGTCTCGACGCGCGTGAACAAACACGTGAACGACGACGCCGAATGCATCGCTCCGATCACCTGACACACGCGGCGAAGTAGCGACGCGTACGCGCGTCGTCGTCGGTGGACTCACGCGTGACTACACGTAGACGTGAGTCGTCATACGTGATCTTCACGAATGCGATCTGTATCAGGCAATTCGTGATTGTTTGTTTGCGTGAGCTTCATGCATTGTTTTTAACGAGGGGTTGGGGCCACAGCTCACGCACGAGGAGACGTTATGCGTACATCGCTCGTTCTCGGTATCGCGTTCGCACTGTCTGCGCCTGCTGCGGCATTCGCCGACGTCTACGACATCCACGTCGGAGGCATCTGCAGTACCAACTTCTCCGGCGGCAACGGCAACGGCCGCGTCGGCGCCTGGTCGGGGGAGACCAGCATCGACGCGTACGTCGATCAGACCAACAGCATGGACACCGCGACGACGCAGCTCGCGCAAACGCTCGACGCGTACTGCACCGGCAGCAACCTTTGCTACTTGTACGTGTGGTCGAACGGCGGCGCGGTCGCGTCGCGCACGTTCTCGATCTACGGCGACGCGTGGAACATCGGCTACGTCGTCGCGTCGGCGAGCAACGAAGGCGGCAGCGAGCTCGGCGGCACCGGCTGGATCGGCCAGGTGTTCGGCGGCTGCTATCTCGCCGGTCACATCGGCGTCAGCGACAATCGCAACGGCTGGAACCACGACGACACCGCGGGTGTCGTCACCGGCATGATCGGCGGCGACGGCTGGCTCGCGCCGTACGCGCAATCGGCGGTGTTGCCCGGCCACGACGACGGCGCCGTCGCCGAAGAATCGTCGGGCGGCTACGCGTCGACCGGCAGCTACTCGAATATCTGCGGCTCCAACAAGTGGACGAATCACCAAGCGTGGTGGTCGTGCGAGTACGGCGATCTCAACCACTACGACATGAAAGAAAAAGGCGTCTGCGACGACGGCGGCGCCAGCGGCTGCAAGAACTGACGAATGTCTCGGGACGCGAAGCTGCTCGCGCTCGGCGCGGGCGTGATGATCGCCGCGGCGATCGTCGCGATCGTGATGATGCGCATCGCGCCCGAGCATTCGCACGTCGCGGCGATCACGAACGATCACGCGGTGCCGTCGGCGCAGCCGGTCTCGCTCGGGCTCGCACACGTCTCGGGCTACGCCGATCGCACCGAGACCGGCTTGGCGACCGACGATCCACTCACCGCGTATCGCCGCGCGAACGTCTACCCGCCGACGTCGCATCCGCTCACCCGCGATCACGACGATCTGCTTCATCCCAATCGCCGCCACGAGACCGAGCGGCCGATGGACGACGACGCCGACACCAAGTTCTTGTTCACCGCCGATCGCTACTTCGTGATCGGCGACGAGACGCTCGCGGCGAAGCTCGAGGTCAACAAGCTCGGCACGCCGGTGCCGGTGCAGATCACGGCGGCGTACGCGGTCGTGCTCGATCCGAGCCGGCCGAACGCGGTCGCCGAGCAAGTGCCGATTTCCTTCACAGGCGCGGGCGCGACGTGGTCGAGCGTGTTCGCGCCGACGACGCTCGGCCAGCTGTCGCGGCAGACGACGATCGGCATGTACGTCGAGTTCGCGACGGCGACGGCGCACCAGCACGCGCACTTCGATTTCCAGTACACGCCGGCCGGCGGAGTTCCCGCGCGATTCACCGGCGCGTTCCACGACGAGGTCGTCGACGGCTCGCTCGTCGTGCACGCGGGCATCAACGTCGCGCGCGCCGGTCGCTACTTGATCGACTGCAATATCTACGATGACAACGGCGAGCCGGTCGGCTGGTCGCGGTTCAAGGGCAACCTCGCCGCCGGCGACGGCGTCGCCGACTTGTCGTTCTTCGGCAAGGTGATCACGGACGCGAACGCGAGCGGGCCGTTCCATATCGGCGAGCTCCGCGGCGCGCGGTTCGATCCCGGCAACGAGCCCGACCTCGAGCAGATGCCGTCGTTCACCGGCAGCTACGCGACCGACGCGTATCCGACGACGGCGTTCTCGAACGCCGACTACGACAGCCCGCAGAAGCAGCAGATGATCCAGCTGCTCTCGCAAGAGCAAGCGCGCGGCGTGCACCTCGGCGCCGCCGCCGGCGCACACGAATAGGGCTTGCCCGCACGGCTCGCGTGACTACGTTCTGCGCGCATGCAGCTCGAGCTCGCCGACGCGCGCCGGCTCGCCGACGCCGAGCGCGCGCTGGGCGAGACGCCGGCCGGCTGCACGTGGCTCGACGACCGCACGATCGACGATCTCGAGCTCGGTCGCGCGTTCGCCGCGATCGATCGCACGCGCACACCGATCGGCGCGCAGGTGCTGTGGCGCATGCTCGCGGCACCCGCGGACGACCCCGCCGTGCTCGCGGCGCGCGAGCGTAAGCTGGCGCAGCTCGCCGATCGAGAGTTGCGTGCACGTGTCGTCGGTGCGCTGGGCGCCGGCGCAGCGGCCGATGCGCCGCATCTGCCGCGCCTGTTGTGGGCGGCGCCGCCGATCGCGCCGCGCGGCCGCACGATCGCGCTGCTCGGCGGTGCGCTCGTGCTCTGCGTGCTGCTCGCGCGATGGTGGCCGCCGCTCTTGCTCGGCGCGGTCATCGTGATCGGCGCGAGCTTGTTGTTCGACGATTGGTCGAAGCTCGGCACGTCGCAGCACGCGCGCGCGCTCGAGCTCCTCGGCTGCGCGCTCGGTCGCGCGGCCGCGCTCGTCAAGATCGTGCCCGATGCGGCGATCGCTCGCGATGTCGCGGCCGTGCGCGGTCGGCTGCGCCGGCGGCTCGCGATCCTCGCCGCGCGCGATCCGTTCGAGCTGCTCGAAGTGCTGCGCGCCGCGCTGCTCGTGCGCGTCACCGTCGTGCGCAGCGCGATCGGCATCGTCACCGGCGAGCGCGCGCGGTTGCGGCGGATCGTCGTGTGGCTCGGCGAGGTCGACGCGCTCGCTGCGATCGCGGCGCTGCGCGTCGCGCGCACCGACGCACGCGTGCCGGCGTTGCGTCAGCTCGCGACGCCGGAGATCGACGCGCGTGACCTCGTCGATCCGTCGATCGCCGAGGCGGTCGGCAACGACCTCGTGCTCGATCGCGGCCTGCTCGTCACCGGCAGCAACATGTCGGGCAAGTCGACGCTGCTGCGCGCGATCGGGCTCGCCGCGATCTTCGCCCAGTCGATTCACACGACGTTCGGCAGCTGGCGCGCGAGCTTCATGCGCGTGCGCGCGGTGATGCGCGTCGCCGACGATCCGGCGCGTGCACTGTCGACGTTCGCGGTCGAGGTCGCGGCGATCGGCTAGCTCGTGCGCGCCGCGACCGAGCGTGGCACGAGCCCGTCGCTGTTCGTGATCGACGAGCCGTTTCACGGCACGAACCCGACCGTGCGCGTGCCGATCGTCGTCGCGGTGATCGAGCTGCTCGCCGCGCACGACCTCGTGGTCGCCGCGACCCACGATCTCGATGTCGCGACGAAGCTCGATGCCGCGCTCGTCCGCGGCTATTTCGACGAGCTTGCCGACGGCAGCTTCGATCGCACGCTCAAACCCGGCGTCGCGCGCTCGACGAACGCCGTCGCGATCCTGCGCCGCGCCGGCTATCCCGCGGCGATCTTGGACCGGCTCACTTAGCGCCGGCCGAGCCGTACATCTTGCGCATCTGCTGCTTGTACTGCTCCATCGTGCCCAAGCCGATCTGCGCGCGCCGCTCGTCGACGTGCGCCTCGTCTTCGATCGGATCC
>DASXEF010000022.1:0-2672 GCA_036490255.1 Kofleriaceae bacterium | reverse complement strand
GAAGGATTGGTCGGGCAATCCGCGCGCGAAAAGAAGCGGATCTTGGTCACCGATGTCCCGCAGGATTACATCCGGATCAATTCGTCGCTCGGCGAATCGAGGCCGCTCAACATCGTCGTAGTGCCGGTGCTCTTCGAGACGGAAACCAAGGGCGTGCTCGAGCTCGCGTCGTTCCAGCGGTTCAGCGACGTGCAGCTCGCGTTTCTCGAGCAGCTCGTGGAAAGCCTCGGCATCGTCGTGGCGACCATCGAAGCGACGATGCGCACCGACGAGCTGCTGCGCCAGTCGCAGTCGCTGACCGAAGAGCTGCGCAACCAGCAGAACGAGCTGCAGCAGACCAACGAAGAGCTCGAAGAAAAAGCGCATCAGCTCACCGAGCAAAAAGGCGAGGTCGAGAAGAAGAATCGCCAGGTCGAGCTCGCGCGCCAGGAGCTCGAAGAAAAAGCCGAGCAGCTCGCGCTAACGTCGAAGTACAAGTCGCAGTTCTTGGCGAACATGAGCCACGAGCTGCGCACGCCGCTCAACTCGCTGTTGATCCTCAGCCGCCAGCTCGCCGACAACGCCGAGGGCAACCTCAGCGACAAGCAGATCCGTTATGCCGAGACGATCCGGCAGGCGGGTACCGACTTGATGACGCTGATCAACGAGATCCTCGATCTCGCGAAGATCGAATCCGGCACGATGGCCGTCGAGAGCGGCGCGGTGCGCTTCATCAACCTGCGCGACTACGTCGATCAGACGTTCCGCCAGGTCGCCGAAGAAAAAGGCCTCGGCTTCACCGTCGAGCTCGACGGCTCGTTGCCGCAGTCGATCGAGACCGACGACATGCGGTTGCGCCAGGTGCTCCGCAATCTCTTGTCGAACGCGATCAAGTTCACCGAGCGCGGCCGCGTCTCGCTGCGCATCGCGAAGGGCCAGAACGAGATGATCGCGTTCTCGGTCTCCGATACCGGCATCGGCATCCCGCAAGACAAGCAGCGGCTGATCTTCGAAGCGTTCCAGCAAGCCGACGGCTCGACGAGCCGCAAGTACGGTGGCACCGGCCTCGGCCTCGCGATCAGTCGCGAGATCGCCGGCCTCCTTGGAGGCGACCTCCGCGTCGAATCCGTCGTCGGTCAGGGCAGCACGTTCACGATGTTCTTGCCGGTCGTGTTGCGCGCGCGCGAGCCACGCGCCGCGACGAAGACGGTCGTCGTGCCGATGACGGCGACGGCACCGGCCGTCACCGATCTCGAGGTCGCGAACGGCTCGACGCCACCGGCGGCGCCTGCCGACCGGCCACGCGCGATCCCAGACGACTACGCGCACGTCCAGCCCGGCGATCGCGTGCTGATGATCGTCGAGGACGATCTCGCGTTCGGCATGACGCTGCTCGAGATGGCGCGCACCTGCGGGTTCAAGGGCGTGGTCGCGAACACCGGCGCGCAAGCGCTCGAGCTCGCGCGCGTGCTCAAGCCCGACGCGATCACGCTCGATCTTCGCCTGCCCGATCTCGACGGTTGGGTGCTGCTTGATCGGCTCAAGCACGATGCGGCGACGCGGCACATTCCGGTGCACGTCGTCTCGGGCGTCGATGCCGAACGCCGCAGCTTGCAATCGGGTGCGCTCGGTTTCTTCCAGAAGCCGGTGACCGCCGAGACGCTCGAAGCCGGCTTGCGCGAAGTGCACGCGTTCGTCGACAAGCGCGTCAAGCAACTGCTCGTCGTCGAGGACGATCCGGTCCAGAGCCAGGCGATCAGCGAGCTGATCGGCGACGTCGACGTCGAGACCACCGCGGTCTCGTCGGGCGATGCCGCGCTGCAGACGCTCGCGCAGAAGCCGTTCGACTGCGTCGTGCTCGACCTGCGCTTGCCCGGGATGAGCGGCTTCGAGCTGATCGAGAAGATCAAAGCCGATCCGTCGAACCGACGATTGCCGGTGATCGTCTACACCGGCCGCGATCTGACGCCCGAAGATCGCGAGCGGCTGCACGGCCTCGCGCAGACCGTGATCGTCAAAGACGTCACGACGATGGAGCGCTTGCTCGACGAGACCGCGCTGTTCTTGCATCGCGTCGAGGCGAACCTCGCCGAGCGCAAGCGCAAGGTGCTGCGCCGGCTCGCGAAGAGCGATCCGTCGCTCGCCGATCGCACCGTCCTCGTCGTCGATGACGACGTCCGCAACATCTTCGCGCTGACCTCGCTGCTCGAGGGCCACAAGATGAACGTGCTCTACGCCGAGAACGGCAAGCGCGCGCTCGCCAAGCTCGAGGAGCATCCGAACATCGACGTCGTGCTGATGGACATCATGATGCCGGAGATGGACGGCTACGAAGCCGTGCGCCGCATTCGCGAGCAGCAGAAGTGGCGCGACCTGCCGGTGATCGCGTTGACCGCAAAGGCGATGAAGGGCGACCGCGAGAAGTGCCTCGAGGCAGGCGCGAGCGACTACATCACCAAGCCGGTCGATGCCGATCAGCTGCTGTCGCTGCTGCGCGTCTGGCTGTATCAGGCCTGAACACGCACGGTGACGAGCGTCTTGATCTTGCCCGCGACGATCGTGAAGTAGTTGGTCAAGATCAGCTCGGCGGGCAAGTTCGTCTTGTCGTAGGTGCCGTCGTACTTCGCGCGCACGAGGGTCATGTCGCCGTGCGGCTTGACCTCGGTCACCTGCATCGTGATGCGATCGCCGAC
>DASXEF010000015.1:0-1722 GCA_036490255.1 Kofleriaceae bacterium | reverse complement strand
CAGTGGCGTGAAGACACCACGTGGGGACGCCTGTTCGAACGCTACCAGCACGACGGCTCGATCGCGCCGGCCGAGACCGCGCGCACGGCCTAGCGACTTCGCGTTCACGCGCCGAATCGCGACAGCGATGTCGTGATTTCGCGATTCGGTGTGCCGCAACCGTGCGATCACGCGTCTTGGCACGGGCTCTGAAATCGCAGGTGCCATGCGCTACCTCTTGGCAACGACGATCGCGCTCGCCGCGTGCGAGCCCGCGGCGATGATGAATCGACCTATCGACGACGATGTCGACGCGCCAGCGTGCGACAGCGGCCAGTTCCAGATCGTCGCGCCGGTCGAGGGCGAGCACTACGACGCGTCGCTCGACGCGCTCGTCGACGAGACCGCGTTGTGGACGCAGCTGATCGTGACGATCACCGACGACATCGGCGACTCGTATCTTCCCACCGCGGAGTCCACGACGTACGACCGCGGCGTGAACCACGACACGTATCACTTCGAGCTCGCGGCGAGCACGCGGTACACACTCGCGGTCGGTCACTGCACGACGATTCAGACCGTCGGGTTCTTCACGAGTCCCTAGGGCGGGCCACGCTGCTAGCCGTCGTCGACGAGCCCGCGCAATCGCTCGACGGCTTGCGCGTGTAATCGACTCGCCCACGATTTCGAGATTCCGAGCTCGGCGCCGGCCTCGAGCAGGTTCTTGCCTTCCCAGTAATGCTTCGTCATCAGCGCGCGTTCTTTTTCGGGCAGCGCGTCGAGCGCTTTGCGCAGCTTGCCGGCGAGCCGACCGCGATCGAGCTGGACGCCGGCATCGGGCTTGTCGTCGCCGCGATCGAAGCCGTTGTCTTGCATCGCCTCGAGCGAGGTCACGTACATCGTCCGGATCGCGGACAATGCTTGCTGCACTTGCGCGAGTGCGTCGGCGCCGGTCGCGGGCGGCGTGCCGGCCTTTGTCGCGCCGATCTCGCGCTCGCCGCGATGCTCCAAGTAGTCGCTGGCGGCGCGTAGCGCGACGAGCTTCGCCCACACGCGGCGCGGCAGGTTCGACGATCGGCGCAGGCCGTCGAGGATCGCGCCGTGCACGCGGTACCACGCGAACGTGCTGAACGCGGCGCCGCGATCGGGCTCGTAGCGCGCGGCCGCTTCTGCCAGACCCGAGTTCGCGAGCGCGATGAGCTCGTCGAGCTCGATGTGCTCCCGCACGCGCGGGAAGATCATCAGCGCGGCGCGACGAGCCACCTCGAGATTGCGCTCGACCAGCCGCGACCGCTCGTCGGTGCTCAACCGGACGCCCGATGACTCCACGTGTTGAACCTAACACGGCGTGTTAACGTCTCGGCGTGGGTGTGTTCACGGCGCTGGGCGAAGCCGAGATCAACGAGCTCGCGTCCGAGCTCGCGCTTGGTCCCGTGCGCGAATTTCGCGCGATCGCCGCGGGCACGATCAACTCGAACTTCGAGATCGTCGCCGAGACCGGCCGCTACTTCGTGCGCGTCAACGAAGGCAAAGCCGAAGCCGATGTCGCGTGGGAAGCGCGGCTCGTCACCGCACTCGCAACCGCCGGCGTCGTCACACCGTCGCCGATGGTCGCGACGTCGACCGGGTTGCCGTACGCGCCGATCGGCCGCAAGTGGGCGAGCGTGTTTCCGTGGCGCGACGGCCATCACCTCGCCGCCGAGGCGGTCACGACGGCGCATGCCGAGCGCTTCGGCGAGGTGC
>DASXEF010001002.1:0-3942 GCA_036490255.1 Kofleriaceae bacterium | reverse complement strand
GAGATGACTGACGCGCACGACGACGACGACTTGCTGACCGGCCCGGTGCCGGCACCCGGCGACGAGCCGAGCGCCGCCGAGCGCGCGCACGCAAAGGCGTTCGCCGAGCTCGTCGACAAGACGCTCGCCGGTCGCACGCCGGGCGTGATGAACACCGACGACCGCGCGCTGCTCGAGGTCGCGACGGTGATCCGCGCGGCGAGCGGCAACGTCGAGCTCGCGCAGCCGCGCCGCCGCTCGTTGATCGAAGACGCGCTTCGCCAAGCGGTCGGCTCGCATTCGCTGGGGATGAGCGGCTCGATCGCCGTGATCCGGCCGTCCAAATGGAAGCGGTTCGCCCCGTGGTCGGTCGCGGCAACGTCGATGCTCGTGGCCGCCGCGGCCGTGGTGTTGTGGTTGCGCGCGCCGCGCGTCGTGCACGTGCAGGCTCCATCGCAGCTGCCGCTGGCGCAGCAATCGCGGCCGGCCGATGCGCTCGTCGGCCCGATCGCGCGCGAGCGTGCCGGCGACGCGCGGTCGCGAATCGACGCGATCTTCGCCGATCGCCTCGACGGCTATCGCGAGCTTCAGTTCGGAAGGACCACGCGATGAAGCTGAACCTCGTCATCATCTCGGTGTTGGTCGCGCTGGGCTCGTGCAGCTCGCCGTCGTCGGACCGCGTGCCGCCGCGAGTCACGCGAACGGCCGAGCCGGGCGACTCCGATCGGCCGCCTACGCAGCCCACTCAAATCGATCAGAAGCTGATGCTCGGCCTGTCGCAGGCGATGAACCTGCACCACAAGGCGCAGATCCTCGCGAGCGAGGGCGACGTCGGCGCGGCGATCGCATCGGTGCGCGAGATCCTGTCGCTGCAATTTCCGGCGAACGCGCCCGAGGCCGAAGACGTCCGCAACGACGCGCGCGCGCAGCTCGCCCGCTTGCTCGTCGGCCAAGGTCAGCTCGACGAGGCGATGACCGTGGTCACCGAAGGCCTGGCGCAGAGCCCGCGCGAGAGCTTCTTCGTCGCGAACTTGTACACGGTCAAAGGCGAGATCTTGGAAGCACGCGCGACCTCGCTCGACGCCGATCCCGCGAACAAGGCGCACACGGTCGAGCTTCGCCACGCGGCGATCGAGGCCTACGACGCGTCGAACAAGATCGACAAGAAGCTGCAGGATCAGCTGACGGAGAGCCCGTGAGAACCGCGCTCGTCGGGCTCGTGCTCGGCGCGGTCGTCGCCGGCGTGATCGCCTGCGGCAGCGCGCAGCACACCGACGGCGGCGCATCCAAGCGCGGCGAGATCACGGCGCTGTGGACCCAGATCCGCGATTGGCGTCGCGAGGCGCACATGGAGTTGGATCCGCGCACCGAGACCGTGTTCCAGCTCGAGCGCCACACCGTCAAAGATGCTGCGCGCGTGTGCAGCGAAGGCCACAAGGTGCCGCAGAGCTGCGACGACGTCTGCAACCTCGCCGATGCCATCTGCGATAACGCCGAAGCGATCTGCACGATCGCCGACGAGCTCGGCAAGGACGACACGTTCGCGCAGGACAAGTGCTCGAGTGCGAAAGGCTCGTGCCGCGAGGCGAAGCAGAAGTGTTGCGGCTGCAGCGCGGACGTTAAATGAGCGCTCGCGGTTGGCTCGGCGCGGCCATCGTCGCCTCCATCGCAGGTGCGTGTGCAGCGGAGCAACATCCGGCTGCGCAATCGGCCGCGTCTCCGCAGTCGGCGCACGCGGAGATCACGCAGCTGTGGAACGACATCGATGGCCAGCGTACGCAGCTCGGCGTATCGAACGTCTCGCCGATGTCAGCGCAGCAGCCGGCGAACCCGGTCGCAGCCGCGGCCTCGTGTCCTCGACCCGACAACGATCGGTGCTCGCAGACCTGCACGCTATCGGATTCGATCTGCGGAAATGCCAAGCGAATCTGCGAGCTGGCCGATCAGCTCGTCGGCGATTCCTGGGCGGCAGGCAAGTGCGGCGACGCCAAGCAGCTGTGCGCCGACGCGACACAGCGTTGTTGCGAATGTACCTAAACCGTTGATCCGACCATACGGGTGCCGGTGGGGTAGCCGGACGATTCCGCTGCACCCTACATAAAGGCTCGTCGCGGCCGAATGTGAGGCGGTATAAGGCGGTGCCCATGTTTCCTCAGGTCAACACGAACGGTGGGCGGCGGCGGGTAATGATTGTCGACGACGACGAGCTCCAGCTCCGAGCGGCCTGGCGGGCTGCCCGACGCGATCCGGATCTCGAGTTGATCGTCGCGTCCAACCCGATCGATGCCCTACTCAACATCGGCGCGCTGCGTCCCGATGTGGTCGTGCTCGATCTGTACATGCCGAACCTCGATGGCATCGAGGCGTGCCGGCGGATCAAAGAAAACGTCGACATGCGCGACGTCCAGGTCGTGCTGATGAGCGCCGCGCTCGACGACGATCTCGCACAAGCCGCGCACGAAGCGGGAGCGGTGCTGTGCGTCGCCAAGCCGATCGACCTCGCCGACGTGCTCGCGGTGATCGCACCGGCTCCGGTCGTCCACGCCGAGGTTCTTGTGCCGTTGTCGGTGCCTCAATCGCGCGGTGCCGACGTGCTGGTGCAAATGCTCGCCGAAGCCGGCGTCGAGGTCGTGTTCGGCCTGCCCGGTGGTGCGATCTCGCCGGTGCACGACGCGCTGATGGATAGTTCGATCCGCGTGATCACGACCCGGCACGAGAGCGGCGCGATGTTCGCGGCCGCCGGTTACGCGCACGCGACCGGCAAGCTCGCGTGCGTGGCGGTGACGTCGGGGCCGGGCGCGCTCAACGCGATGACGGGCCTGGCATCGGCCTGGTGCGATGGTCTGCCGGTGCTGTTGCTCGTCGGCGAGGTGCCGCGTGCGGCGCACGGCAAAGGTGTGTTGCAAGACGGCTCGGCGCACGGCCTGCAGATCGTGGAGATGGCGCGTCACGTCACCAAGCTCTCGGCAGAGATTCCGCGAGCCAGCGCGCTGCCACATATGGTGCGCCGCGCGATCGCGACGGCGTTGTCGGGCAAGAAGGGCCCGGTGATGCTCACGCTGCCGCTCGACGTCACGACCGCGAACGTCGCGGTCCCGCGCGTCGGCGGCACGATCACGCTGGGCCAGACGGTTTCGCCGGAAGTGCTCGACGAGCTCGCCGTGCTGCTTCGCGATGCCGAGCGGCCGCTGATCCTCGCGGGCAGCGGTGTGCGTGGCAATCACGCGCCCGCTCGGCTGCGCTCGGTCGCTGAAAAGCTGTGTTGCCCGGTCGCGACCACGCCGAAAGGCAAAGGTGTGTTCCCCGAGGATCACGCGCTATCGCTCGGCGTGCTCGGCATGGGCGGCCATCAGTCGGCGCGCGAGTACTTGAACGCCGGGGTCGACGTCGTCGTCGCGCTCGGCACGAGCCTCGGCGACATGGCGACGGACGGGTTCGCACGCGAGCTCCAAGGATCGCGCGCGCTCGTTCACGTCGATATCGACGCGCGGCAGATCGGTAAGAGCTACGAGCCGACCCACGCGATCGTCGCATCGGCGGCGGAGCTGCTCGGTGGGCTCGCGGAGCGCATCGACGCGATCGGCGCGAGCAGTGTGCGCTCGATTCGCGAGGTCGTCGGCGGCGTCGATCGCCAGATCCTGGGCTCGTCGGCCAAGCGCAATCGGATCGCATCGCACGACGCGATCCGCGAGATCCAAGCATCGCTGCCGAAGGACGCGATCTTCACGATCGATTCCGGCACGCACTTTTTGTTCGCGGTGCAGTACCTCGAGACGATCCAGCCCGATTCGTTCATCGTGATGACCGGCCTCGGCTCGATGGGCCAATCGATCGGCGCCGCGATCGGCGCGCAGCTCGCGAATCCGACGCGCGCCGTTGCTGCAGTCTGCGGCGATGGCTGCTTCGCGATGAACGCGTTCGAGATCGCGACCGCGGTCGCCGAGCGATTGCCGCTGCGGATCT
>DASXEF010000986.1:0-2424 GCA_036490255.1 Kofleriaceae bacterium | reverse complement strand
AGCAGTACTACGCGCAGTTGCCGAAGCCCGATCGGCTGCAGATGAAGCAGCGCTGCGACCGTGCGGGCATCACGTTCACCGAGCCCGCACAGTAGCGCCGGCGGATCGATTGTGGTACGCGCAAGTCGATGTCGGCCACGCTCGTCGAACAACTCGGTAAAGACCCTCAACGCCCGATCGTCGTCGGCGAATGCGTCGAGCTCATCGACGCGCAGGTGAAGCAGAAGGGCTTCATCCTCAAGGGCGCATACTCGACGATCAAAGCGATCAAGAAGAAGTTCGTGCCCGAGGTTGTCGACTCGCTGCTCGACGACTGGCTCGGCCGGATCCAGCCGCACTACGAGAAGTGGGAAACCACGAAGCCGAGCTCGTTCTCCGACTACATCATCGCGCGCTCCGACGACGTCGCCGAAGATCTGCTCAAGGTCACCGACGAGCGCGCCGAGAGCACGTCGCACACGACCGCGAAGAAGATGTACATGAAGATGCGCGACTCGGCGAAGAAGAACGTCGTCGAGGCAATTCCGGACCTCGCTCGGCTGATCGAAAAGCACCTGCACGCGTAGCGGTCGCGATACGATGGCCGGATGAGGCTGTTTTGCTTGTCCTTGCTGTTGTCGTGCGCCGTGGCCTGTGGAGGTAACGGCGACGATGGTGTCGATCACATTCCGGATGCCGGTGCCGCCACCGATGTCTTGACGAAGACCTCGCCCGAGGCCGCCGGCTCGAATTGCCAGTACGGCGGCACCGAGGTTCAAGTCGGCATCGACAAGAACGGCAACGGCATGCTCGACGCCGACGAGGTTCAGAGCACGTTCTACGTCTGCGATCAGGCGCCGCCGCCGAACCCGCTCGTGTACTACGGCGAGCTGATCATCGGCTCGTCCGACGACGTCGCCGCGGCACAGATGTACACCGGCGTCGTCGGCGACGTGATCGTCGAGAACGATAGCGACGTCGCGGCGCTCGATGTCGCGCTGCCGAACCTCGCGTTCATCAGCGGCGAGATCACCGATTGCACCGAGTTCAACGAGGGCGGCACCGCGTTCCACCGCGCGCACAAACCAGCTGCATTGCCGAACGCGATCACGCTCGACTTCGCGGCGCTGCAAACCGTCGGCGATATCGATATCGATTGCAGCGGCAGCGTGACGACGCTCGCGTTTCCGGCGCTCACCGCGATCCACGGCGGCGTGTTCCTCGAAAACTCGAGCATCGCGACGTGGACGGCGCCGATGCTCACGAGCGTCGAGCAATCGATCGGCATCTACGACACGAGCCTGACCTCGCTCGTACTGCCGCCGCCGGGCGGTACGCCGGACGCGACGTTGAATATCCAAGGCAACCTCGACCTCGACGACTGCGCGATGGACGACCTCGCCGGTGCGATCCGGCGCGCCGGATTTCGCGGCACGATCACGGTCAACAGCAACGGCGCGGGCAGCGGCAGCGGCAGCGGCGACGGCAGCGACACGACCTGCACCGACGCGACGCACGTGTGTCAGGCCGTGAACATCAACAACGATTCGACCGACTGGCGCGAGTGCTCGCAGCAGGTCGACTTCGCCGACGCGCGCGCGATGTGCCAGGCGATCGGCACCGGTTGGGACCTCGCGTACTTCACGTCGATCACCGAGGAACAATCGGTCGGCGCGCTGCAATACAACCCGACGTTCTGGATCGGCTACTACCAGGCCGTCGCCAGTGCGCCGTACACGTGGGTGCAGACCTCGGACGCGACGTTCGCCCCGCAGTCGTCGATGGATCCGACCAGCGGCGCGTTCTGGAACGCCGGCGAGCCGACCGGGGATGCAAACCCGGATTGCGTGCAGATCTTCTCGCTCGATCAGGCCGATCCGACCGCGGTCGTCGCGAACGACGTGACCTGCGACGAGAACTTCTACCAGCCGCTGTGCCGCTACCTGCCGTGACGCGCTACTGCTGCTCGAGCAGGTAGACCATCAGGTAGCCCTCGGCCGTGCGGCGAGGGCCCGGCGCGTTCGACATCAAGCGGAAGTCGGCCGCGAGCTGGCGGCGCTGATAGCTGCGATAGAGCGCCATCGGATCGACCTCGTGCGAGTGCTCGAGATCTTCGATCGGCCGGCCGAGGATCTCGGCCGCCCACGCCGACGTGACGGTGCCGAGGTGCTGTTGCTGCATCGCGCGGCGCAGCGTCGCGAGCTCTTCGCTCGTCATGTTGAACAGGAACTCTTCGAACGCCTGGCTCTCGTCGTCGGACATGCCGTCGCGGCCGAAGAAGTCGAGCACTTCGGGGCTGCAGTCTTCGGTGACGAGCCGGAACGTTTCGGTGGCGCCGAGCAGCGTGCCGTACTGCGCGTTGATGCGATTGCGCGCGTGCCACGCCGACTCGAGCAGCGGCGCGAAGTCGTCGATCTCGAGCGCGGCGTCGTCCCAGATCGTGAT
>DASXEF010000970.1:0-2658 GCA_036490255.1 Kofleriaceae bacterium | reverse complement strand
GCACAGCGGCTCGACGACGAACGACGCAAAGCTGCCGCGATACGCGCCCAAGAACCCGCCGCTCGTCGCGAACGCCGTCCCGCCGAGCACGCGCGACCACGTCGCACCTTCGGAGTTCGTGACCTTCTCGTGCGCGCGCGCGATGTCCTCGCCGGCGATCGCTTGCTTGAGCGCCCACGCGGCGTCGACCTCGGCGATCGTCGGATCGTAGAGGTCGAGCTCGGGGAACGATTTCGCGAGCAGCGCCGGATCCGGCGGCAGCGCGAACTCGTCGGGCTCGGCGAGCTTCGCGAGCTCGACCGATTCCGCGCACAGCGCCTCGAGTGATTCGCGGCGCAGATCGCTCGTGTACGTGACCGCGCGGCGCGCGCCGACGAGCACGCGCAAGCCGAGCGCGCGGCTGCCGGCCTCTTGGACGAGCTCGGGCTGGCCGAGCCGCACTTTCGCGGTCAGCTCGCTACCGTCGCGGACGACGACCTCGGCGGCATCGGCGCCGGCTTTCTTCGCGAGCTCGACGGCGAGCTGCGCGGCGTCCGACAGCTCTTTGAGCGTCGCTTCGGTGATCTGCGCTCCACTCACTGCGCTCCTCCGGCTTGCGTGCCTCCAACCGTGATCGACGCGATGCGAACTGTCGGCGTGCCGACGTTGACCGGCACGGACTGGCCGTCCTTGCCGCACGTCCAGATGCCGTCGGAGAGCTGATAGTCGTTGCCGAGCATGTCGACGCGGCGAAGCACGTCGGGCCCGTTGCCGATCAAGTTCACGCCCTTGAGCGGCGCGGTCAGCTTGCCGTCTTCGATCAAGTAGCTCTCCGACAGCGAGAACACGAAGTCGCCGTTCGAGATGTTGACCTGGCCGCCCGAGAATCGCTTCGCGTAGATGCCGCGCTTGACGCTCTTCAAGATCTCGTCGGGATCGTGCGGCCCGGCGTACAGCGACGTGTTCGTCATCCGCGGCAGCGGCATCGCGCGAAACGATTCGCGACGACCGTTGCCGGTCGGCTGGATGCCGAAGTGCTTCGCGCTCAAGCGATCGTGCATGTAGCCGACGAGCACGCCGTTCTCGATCAGGACGTTTTTCTGACCGGTGTAGCCCTCGTCGTCGACGTTGATCGCGCCGCGCGAGCCGGCGAGCGTGCCGTCGTCGACGACGGTGCACAGCGTCGACGCGACCTGCTGGCCGAGCTGGCCCGAGTAGTTCGACGTCTGCTTGCGGTTGAAGTCGGCCTCGAGCCCGTGACCGACGGCTTCGTGCAACAGGATTCCGGAATCGCCGGGGCCGAGCACGACCGGCATCTCGCCGGCCGGCGCCTCGACGGCGTCGAGCATCGCGATCGCGACGCGCGCGGCTTCGCGACCGTGCGCTTCGGCATCGCGCTCGGCCTGCGTGAAGTAATCCATGCCGTAGCGACCGCCGCCGCCGCCCGAGCCGCTCTGGAGCTTGCCGCCATCTTCGGCGACCGCGCGCACGCCGAAGCGCAGCAGCGGCTGGATGTCGGTGCCCATGCGGCCATCCGACGTGAACAGCAAGATCTCTTTGATCGACTCGGTGAACGACGCCTCGACCTTGACGATGCGCTTGTCGTACGCGCGCGCGGCCTTGTCGGCGGCGCGCAACAGCGCGAGCTTGTCGATCGCGGGCTGCATCAGCGTCGGCGTCGGCACGGCGTAGAAGCTCGGCGCTTTGACTTCGCTGATCTGCGAGACCGACACGGGCGCGTGACCACCGCCGGCCGCGATCTGGCCGGCCGTGCGCGCCGCGTGCTGCATTTTCTCCCACGCGAGATCTTCGGTGTACGCGTAGCCGGTCGCGTCGCCCTTGGTGACGCGCACGCCGAGGCCGAGCGTGATGCCGCGGCCGAGCGTCTTGACCTGCTCTTCTTCGAGCACGTAATCCGCCGAAACGCGGAACTCGAAATAGACGTCGGCGTAGTCGCCGCCGGCTTCGAGCGCGTGACCGAGCAAGCGGTTCGCGAGCTGCGCATCGATCGCGCTCGCGCCACCGGTCGCGAACGGCGCGCGCAAGGTCCGAGGGAGCGTCGTGGTCATCACGAGACTCTAGCAGCCGCATCGCGTTGCGGCCCCCGGTTGATCGGGCGATCTGGTGACTCGTTCGACTTACGTATCGAGGCAGTTGCTCACCGTGAAACTGCCGATCCGGACTCGGTGTGCGGGTTCGCTGATCCGGCCTGTCCGTAGGTCTGGTAACGAACCGGCCCCATGTTCCCGGCCGAACCGCCCACTGTAGCGGTCTTGTCTTGGCAATCGTCCATTCCGAGCAGAACTTCGGAGATCTCGGACCGAAGCGGGACATCGCGACAAGTCAAACCGCCCTCGAGTCTCACGTCGATGCGCGGCGCCTGAAGCGGCTGGCGGACGCAACTCGAAAAGTCGAAATAGCCGCTCGCGTTCGTTTCCGTGGTGCACGCTGTGCCGACGAGTAGCACTTGCGCGTGCGGCACGTAGTTGTTGTGAGGGTCCATAAGCGTTCCGCGGAACCATGTTTGGGAGTCGACCGTCGGCCCACTCTTCCGCGCGAGCGCGTAGACGAGCGCGGCTGCACTGACGGCGGCAAAGAGCACGATAGCCACGAGGATGACTGCGAGGCGCTTGAGCCGACCTTCCAGTGTTGCCATCGCTAGCTTGAAGGTCTGCGCTG
>DASXEF010000920.1:0-2598 GCA_036490255.1 Kofleriaceae bacterium | reverse complement strand
ACGCAGTACGTGTTGCCGTCGGGCCACGTGCCGTCGAACGGATTGCAGTTTTCTTTGCGCTCCGAGTCGTAGAGGCCGAACCACTGCGTGGTGCCGTCGGTGAACGCGTAATACGTCAGCTTGAGCCGCGAGCCCGATTGCGCGCCGTCGTTCGTGTTCGAGCTGCCGCTGCCCATCGACATCGACGGCGCGTCGCCATTCGGCGGGACACTCGGGCTGCACGCCACGAACATGGCGAGGAGCACGGCAGACGACCGCCCCATGACGCAAAGGTTACATCAATCGCTCTCGAGGCCCAACAGTTCCTTGGCCTCGGGGTCGGGCGGCCGGCACACGACGCGGTCGACGGTGGCCATCTTCGCGTGGATGACGTCACAGACCGGCGTGAACGACGCCTTCTGAAAGGCTCTGATCGACGCCTGGTTGTGCGACGAGATCAGTGCCCACGAGCGATACGCGTCGGTGTCGCGCAGCTGCTTCGTGATCTGCTCGAGCATGACGGGCGCAACGCCCCGGCCGCGCGCCGCACCCGACACGAAGACCGAGTGAATGTAGGCGTCGTACTTCATCATCTGCAGCGTGCGACCGAGCTCGGGAACTTCGACCGGCCCGCGCGCGAACCACGCGACGCCGGCGTGGCGAATCCCGATCTTCGCGAGCACCGCGTGATCGCCGCGGCGCCAGAACTTCTTCGCGGCGAGCTCGTCGAGCGAGAGCTGCTCGACCAGATCCGCGCGATGATGCTCGTCGAGCTTGTCGTAGTCGGCCTCGGTGAACGCGCCGAGCTCGAGCCCGGGCGGCGCGACGATGTCGTGCGTCCACAGCTGGCCGCGATAGAGCACGTAGCGATCGTATTGCGCGACGCTCGCCGCGGCCGATCGGATCTTCGTCCACGCCGCGCGCGCTTGCGCAGCTGCGACCGCCGGCGTCTCGCGAGCGCGCCGCGCTCGTCGCGCGACCTGCGAGTACGTGCGGCCGACGCTCGCCGCCGCCGAGTGCCCCCAGACGCGAACCGCGAGCGCTTGCTGGCGCGACGTCGGCAACGTCGGCAACGGATATTCGCCGGCGCCGGTGACGACATCGAGCGCGATGCAGCCGCGCGAGCGCGCCGCCATCGCTTCGGCGTGCAGCAAGCGTTGCGGCGCGCCCTTGAGCGCGACCTGCGGATCGACCGCCATCGCGAGCACGACGGCGCGCTCGGCATCGTCGACGACGAACGCGACGGCGACGGCTTCACCGGTCGCGTCGTCGAGTCGCGCGAGCCGGACTTTGCCCTGCCGGCCGAGCTCGAGCGCGACTTCTTCGAGCAGCGCCGATGCTTCGTTGTCGGCGATCGGCGAGGGTTCGTCGCGCTCGGCCCACTCGAGCCGCGATAGCCGGCGCAAGATGCTCATGCCCTTGCGCAGCGCTTCGAGGTCGTCGCCGTAGGTCGTGATCACGCCGCTGCCGTCGGTCGAATCGGACGGCGCGAGGCCGAGTGCGATGTGCGCGGCGCCGCCTGCCGACGGCGAGCTCTCGATCGTGAAGCCGGATGGACCGAGCCGTTGCACGAGGTGCGCGCGCAGCTTCGACGGATCTGCGAGCGGCTCGAGATCGATCACGTCCCAGCTCGAATCTTCGACGAGCACTTTCGCGAGCACGTTGCCGCAGCGCTCTTCCCAACCGACGCGGCACAACAGATCCAACGACGGTGGCCGCGGTCCGGCATCGCCCATCATGCGGAGCTCGCGCGTGTCGAGCAACGCGACTTTGATCGTGCGGCTGTACAGCGGCGCGATGCACACGACGTCTCCCGCTTGCACGCCGTTCGCATCGGCTTCGGTCGCGCGTCCGACGAGGACATGCAGCTCCGCGTGCAGCGTGTTGTGATACGCGAGCCACCACGGGATCAGCCATTCGGGGCCGCGGAACAGCACGCCGGCGGCGAGCAGGCGCCAGTCTGCCTCGAGCGCGCGAAGCACGGTCAGCTCGCGGACTACCGAGACTTCGATCGCCATTCGCTTCGCGAACGTATCACGAGCGGACGCGTTGCCGATGGCAACGCCAGGTGTTGCGGTTCGCGTCGCCGCTTCGCTCGGAACGGGCTCCATGCCCGTCGGCCTGCATCAGTGATGCCGGTTCTCGTCACATGCGCCGTTTGATGAGGCGCAGCGTTCCGCCGATCACGGGCAGCGCTTCGAAAAATCCGCTCGCGGCGTCGAACAGGTCCCGGTGATACGTCACGCGGCCGTCGCGATCGAAGCGCAGGTGAGTCACGCCTGGAACGACGCGCAGCTCGCTCTTCACGCGCAGCTTCCACTCCCATCGCCAGCGCACGTACGAGCCGTCGCTGCCTGTCGCATCGTCCTCGGTAATGAAGCGCGTGACCGGCAGCTTCAGCACGCGTTCGAAGTACCCGCGCAGCGCCGCGAAGTCGCCGCGGATCGCGTGAAACGGATCGGCGAAGTCGAAGTCGGCTGCGTACAGCTCGGGCAAGCGATCGAGCCACGCCGGTCCGAAGCTGTCGTAGAACTCGCGAAATCGGACGAGCGGCGTCATTTCACGAGCACCGTAGCAAAGAAGCCGTCGGTGCCATGCCGATGAGGAGTCGCGGTGAAC
>DASXEF010000895.1:0-3928 GCA_036490255.1 Kofleriaceae bacterium | reverse complement strand
CTCGGGCAGCGTGATCGCTTTCGGCTCGCCCGCCCACGAGATCAGATCGTTCGGATCGGTCGGCGTCGCGCCGCTCGGCGTGCTCGCCGGTGCGCTTGTCGGCGGATTGCCGTCGAGAGCCAGCGACAACACGTCCGCATGCGCGACGCTCGCCACGAACAAAACAGAACACCCAGCTATGACACCGCGCATCGATTCGCTCGCATCATTCCACACGACTTTCGCGCCCGCACCGTGCGACACGCTGCGACTCGGCGACTGACACATGCGACCGCGTGCGACGCTTTCGCTGCCGCTCGCTTTAACTCGCCACGCGGCGGTGTTAGCGTGCCCCTCCTAGTGGCCACGGTACTTCGTACGTACTGCTTCCTCGACGCGCTGCAGCCGCAGCAAGCGACGTTCATCGGCAAGACCGCGCGCGGCTTCTTGCCGGTGCCGTATCAAGCATCGCTCTGGGTCGAGATCGCGCCGGGCATCGCGATCAATCAGGTCACCGACGCGGCGCTCAAGGCGACGAAAGTCCAGCCGGCCGTCCAGGTCGTCGAGCGCGCGTACGGTTTGCTGGAGATCCACGACCACGACAAAGGCGAAGTCTTGTCGGCGGGCCAGACGATCTTGAAGTACCTCAACGTGGACGAGCACCAGCGGCTCAAGCCGCGCGTGTTGACGAACCAGATCATCCGCGGCGTCGAGGCGTATCAGACGCAGATCATCAACCGCAGCTCGTCTGGCATGATGGTGTTGCCCGGCCAGTCGCTGTTCATCTTCGAGTGCGAGCCGGCCGGTTACGTCGTGCTCGCCGCGAACGAAGCCGAAAAAGCGGCGCACGTGAACTTGGTGAACGTGACGCCGTACGGCGCGTTCGGCCGGCTTTACATGGCCGGCCCCGAAGCCGAGATCGATGCCGCCGCAGCTGCCGCGACCGCGGCGCTCAATGCAGTTACCGGTAAAGAGCCCGAGAAGTTTGTTGATCGCTAGGAGAATCTAGATGGCTGACGCGCTTGGAATGATCGAAGTCAAAGGATTCGTCGGCATGGTCGAGGCCGCCGACGCGATGGTCAAGGCCGCGAAGGTCGAGCTCGTCGGATACGAGAAAACCGGCGGCGGCTACGTCACCGCGATCGTGCGCGGCGATGTCGCGGCGGTGAAAGCCGCCACGGAAGCCGGCCAGCGCGCCGCGGAGCGCGTCGGCGAGGTCGTCGCGATTCACGTGATCCCGCGCCCGCACGCGAACGTCGATGCGGTGCTGCCGCTCGGCCGCGCCGGCAACGGCGGCGGCAAGTAAGAGGCACTCGCCGTGGTGCTCGGCAAGGTCATCGGCACGCTCGTCGCGAGCCGCAAGGAGCCGACGCTCGAGGGGCTCAAGCTCCTCGTCGTGCGCGCCTGCGACGTCGATGGGAAGCCAAACGGTGCGATCGCTGTCGCGGTCGATGCCGTCGGCGCCGGGCTCGGCGAGGTCGTGCTGTATTGCTCGGGCAGCTCGGCGCGCCAGACCCAGGTCACGCAAAACCGACCGGTCGACGCGACGATCATGGCGATCGTCGATCAGGTCGCGGTCGACGGCGATCTTCGCTACGTCAAAGAATGAGCGTTCTCGACGAAAAGAAGATCGAAGAGATCGTCGCGCGCGTGCTCGATCGGCTCGGCGGCAGTGGCGTCACGGCCGCGCCGCATCGCGTGCCGGTCGCGCCGGATAGTCCGAAGACGACGAAGATCCCGCGCGGCACCAACGGCGTCTACGCCGATGCCGATCAGGCGGCGAAAGCGGCGCGCAAAGCGTTCGAGGCCAACGAGCGCACGCCGGTGCAGACGCGGGCGAAGATGGTCGCGGCGATGCGCCAGTGCGTGCTCGCGAACAACGAAGCGCTGTCGCGCTATGCCGTCGAAGAATCCGGGCTCGGTCGCTACGAGGACAAGCTCGCGAAGAATCGGCTCGTCGCCGAGAAGACGCCGGGCTTGGAGATCCTGCGCCCGGTCGCGTACACCGGCGACGACGGCTTGATGCTCACCGAGCGCGCGCCGTACGGCGTGATGCTCGCGATCACGCCGACGACGAATCCGACCGAGACGATCCTGTGCAACGCGATCGGCATGATCGCGGGCGGCAACTCGGTCGTGTTCAACGTGCATCCGGGCGCCGCGCAGACGTGCAACTGGCTCGTGCACTTGCTCAACGACGCGATCCAGCACGTCGGCGGTCCGAAAGACGTGCTGGTCTCGGTCGAGAAGCCGACGGTCGAATCGGCGCAGACGTTGATGAAGCACCCGCTGGTGCGCATCGTCGTCGTGACCGGCGGGCCGGCGGTCGTCGCGCAGGCGATGAACTCGGGCAAGAAGTCGATCAGCGCCGGTCCCGGCAATCCGCCGGCGGTCGTCGACGAGACCGCGAACTTCGCGAAGGCCGCCGATGCGATCGTGCGCGGCGCCTCGCTCGACAACAAGATCGTCTGCATCGCTGAAAAAGAAGTCATCGCGGTCGATCGCATCGCGAACGATCTGATCGGCGAGCTCAAGCGCCAGCCGGTGCTGTGGCTCGATCATCGCCAGGTCAAAGAGCTCGAGAAGGTCGTGCTCGAAGGCGACCACGTCAACAAGGCGTGGGTCGGCAAGGACGCCGGCGTGATCGCGAAGGCGATCGGCATCAGCGGCCACGGCCACGACCTGCGCCTCGTGATGTGCGAGGTCGACGAGCAGCATCCGTTCGTCCAGCACGAGCTGTTGATGCCGGTGATCCCGCTGTTCCGCGTGCGCGATGCCGCCGATGGCATCGCTGCGGCGCTGCGCGTCGAGCACGGCTTCCATCACACCGCGACGATGCACTCGACGAACATCGACAACATGGCTGCGATGGCGCGCGTGTGTAACTGCAGCATCTTCGTCAAGAACGACGCGTCGTATGCGGGCCTCGCGCTCGGCGGCGAAGGCTACACGTCGTTCACGATCGCGAGCCCGACGGGCGAGGGCCTCACGACCGCCGTGCACTTCACGCGCGAGCGCCGGTGCACGCTCAAAGAAGCATTTAGATTTGTCTGAGCGTGGCCCGGCGTTAGGCGTGCTCGAGATCAGCACGATCGCGCGCGGCATCGTCGTCGCCGATGCCGGGCTCAAGCGCGCGCCTGCGATCTTGTTGCACTCGCGCGCGGTCAGCGGCGGCAAGCACCTCGTCATGTTCGAAGGCGGCGTCGCGGAGGTCGAAGAAGCGTTCGAAGCGGGTTTGCGCATCGCCGGCGATCTCGTGATCGATCGCGTGAAGCTGCCGGCCGCCGACGCGCAGATCTGGCCGATGCTCGAGGCGCCGATCGCGCCGCCGGATTGGGCCGGCGATCACGCGGCCGAAGCCGTCGCGATCGTCGAGACGAAGACGGTGTGCGCGGCGATCGCGGCCGCCGACGCGGCGTGCAAGGTCGCCGACGTCGTCGTGCGCGACGCGCGATTTGCCGTCGATCTCGCAGGCAAGGCGTACTTCACGCTGACCGGCACGCTCGACGCGATCGAAGTCGCGGCGCGCGCCGCGAGCGACGCCGCCGACCAGCGCATCGTCGGGCTCGAAGTGATCGCGCAGCCGTCGCCGGATCTGCGCGGCAAGCTGTTTCGCTAAGGCTTCGGCGCGCAGCTCGGATCGGTCGTGACCGCGAGATTGTCGATGCCGGCGACGAGCGTCGACGCGCCGCCGCACGTCGAGCTCGAAGCGTCGTAGAGCTCGAACGTGACCGACTGGCCGCGACCTGGCTTGATCGTCGCGTCGAGGCAGACCAGTCCCGTCGTCCAGCCACTCTTGGCGAGCGTTTTGCTGCCGGCCGATAGTCCCGCCGCGGTGGACTTGTACGAGAACGTCAGCGCCGGGCCGGTGCCGGCTTGCACCGGCGGCGTGACGACGAACGCCGTCCACTCGATGTCGTCGCAGATCTCGGCGGTCGCGAGCTTCAGG
>DASXEF010000888.1:0-5954 GCA_036490255.1 Kofleriaceae bacterium | reverse complement strand
CCGCCGGATACCGTGCAGCTCGTGCAGCAGTACCTGCACGAGATGCAGAAGCGGATGCCGCCGCACCAGATGGAGCAGCTCGGCGCCGTCGTGCAGCGGTTCATCCAGGCGTCGCCGGAGATCAACTTGGCGAAGTGGGGCCACGCGGTCGACGCGGTGTCGCATCGCGCGGGCTTCGTGGTGTGCGGCGATCTCGAGGTCGCCGCGCGGATGGTGTCGGCGGAGCCGGTCACCGTCGGTGGACCGCAGGTCAAGGACAAGATCAAAGAGCTCGTCCTGTACTCGATCAGCGAAGAGTTCTTCGCCGTTCGAGCCCAAATGGGCCTGACGATCGCCGGCTAGCGGACACGTAGGTGTAGGCCGGACCTCCATCGGTCCGGTTAACCCACGACCTAACTCGTCGCTGCCCGGACAGTCCCTCATCAAATTGCCCAACTCGGGCGATGTAGTGGGGGATGAGTCCGGAGCTCCAGCTGCGCTTCGAGCAGATCGTCCTGCAGCGGTCGCGTGTGCTCGCGCCGTTGATGGCGTTCACGCTCGGTGCGTCGCTCGCGACGAGCGGGCAGGCGAACATCCCGGTCACGCGCGTCACGCTCGCCGTGACGCTCGGCTTCCTGCTCGCCATGGTCGGGCTGTCCGCGTTCGTGATCACGCGCAAGTTCCCCGCGAAATGGGCGCACGCCGCCGGCGCCGCGATCTGGTGGGCGCCGGTCGCGACGAGCTTGTGCGCGCTGGTCTCCACCGGCAACCCGCATCTGCTGACGCTGCTCCTGCTCGAGATGACGTTCGGCTGCGTGATGCTGAGCACGCGTTGGCTCGTCGCATCGTTCGTCGCGTTCGACGCGGCGTGGATCGTCATCGCGATCGCGAGCGGTGGCTTCGACATCGCGTTCCATACGCTCGCGCTCGCGAGCGCGCAGGTGTTCGCGTGCGTGATCCAGCGGCTCAAGGTCCAGGCGCTCGTCTCGGCCGAGACGCACCGTATCGCCGCCGAGACGCAGGTCGGCGAGCTCACGAAGAGCGAAGCCGCACGCGCGGAGCTGTCGGATCAGCTCATCCACTCGCAGCGGCTCGAAGCGATCGGCACGCTCGCCGCGGGCCTCGCGCACGACATGAACAACGTGCTCGCCGCGATCATGGGTCTCGCCGGCAACCTCGCCGAGGACATCGACGATCGCGCGGCCGCCACCGACCTCGCACAGATCGTGCGCGAGGCCGAGCGCGGTGCCGAGCTGACGCGCGGCCTGCTCACGTTCTCGCGCCGCGGCCAGTACCGCAAGGAAGTGCTGTCGATCGGCGCGATCATCGACGACGTCGTCGCGATCTTGGGCCGCACGCTGCCGAAGGCGATCGAGATCGAGAAGCAAGTGCGCCACGCCGACGCGTGCGTCGAAGGCGATCCGACGCAGTTCCAGCAGGCCTTGCTCAACCTCGGCATCAACGCCGCCGACGCGATGAACGGCAAGGGCCACTTGATGATGCGCGCGGAGACCGTCGAGCTCGGCGACACCATGGGCGGCCTGCTCAGCCTCGCGCCCGGCAACTACGCGCGGCTCACCGTCGTCGATACCGGCACCGGCATGGACGACAAGACGCGCGCCCGCGTGTTCGAGCCGTTCTTCACGACCAAGCCGATGGGCAAGGGCACCGGGCTCGGGCTCGCGCTCGTGTGGGGCGTCGCCGCGAAAGCGCTCGGCACGGTCACCGTCGACTCCGAGCTCACCAAGGGCACGACGTTTTCGATCTACTTACCGCTGACCGCGCAGCGCAGCCAGCGCGTGCCGACCGCGAATCCAGCGCCGCGCGTGCTCAAGAAACGCGGCACGGTGCTGGTCGTCGACGACGAGCCGGCGGTGCGTCGCGCGACCACGCGCATGCTCGAGCGGCTCGGCCTGCACACGCTCGCCGCCGCCGACGGCGAGCAAGCACTCGCGCTCTACGACCAGCACGCCGACGAGATCGGCCTCGTCGTGCTCGACATGGGCATGCCGGGCATGACCGGTAGCGACGTGTTCCGCGAGCTGCGCACGCGCAGCAAGGTCAACGTGCTGATCGCGACCGGCTACGCCGTCGAAGAAGAGGTGCAGTCGCTGGTCTCCGACGGCGCGCGCATCCTCGAGAAACCGTTCAAGCTCGACGCGCTGACGGTCGAGGTCGAGCGCGCGCTACGCCCGGTCGCGCAGGCCTGACTCAGCCTTTGAAGCGCGCGCCGAATACGGCGCGAATCCGCTCGCGCTGCTCGGTGCCGAAGTTCTGCGACAGGTCGAGTAGCGAGAGACGCGCGAACACGGGTGATTCGAGCACGACGTCGACCAAGCGATCGCCCTCGGACCAGATTCCGGCGTAGTCGAGGCGCAACGTCTCGAGCGCGGGCAGGGTGGTCGCGGCAGCGAGCACCTCGAGACCGTCGCTGCGGATGTCCTCGTTCGACGACAGGTCGAGATGTACCAGGTGCTTCGCCCACGGCGCCGCGACGATCGCCTCGATCGCGGCAGCGCCGAACGAGTTGTGCGTGGCGATCAGCCGCTCGATGCGGAGCGTGGTCGACGTCGCGATCGCAGCGATGTCCGCGTCGCCGAGGTACGCACCATTGAGCCGGAGCTCGCGCAACTTCGGCAGCGATGTGGTCGTCGCGAACGCGGCGGCCGCGCCGGTCACCTCGCCGAGCCCGGTCGCGGACGCGTCGAGCAGCTCGACGTTGCCAAGTGTCGTCGCGCTCGCGAGTGCGGTCCAATCGGCGACCGAGAGTCGGCTGCGCCCGATCGATAGTCGCTTGACGTGGTGTAACGGCAACGCGAGCACCGCTGCGAGGCCGGGTGCGCGTAGCTCGTCGATCTTCCACAAGTTGAGCTCCTCGATCGGTTCTGCTGCGAGGATCGCGTCGCCGTGCGCCGCGAATGCCGCCGCGTCGAGCGACGCCTTCTCGACGAATCCGCGTCGGTACTCCCAGCGCGCACCCTTGGTGTCGCCGAACGCGGTCCACGCCTTCCTGTGCTTCTTGAGCAGCTCGGCTTCGCGCGTCGCGATCTCTGCGACACGCGCGTCGCTGTCGTCGAGCTCCGCGCGCGTGCACTGGAGCACGATGAATTCGCCGCGCGGGTCGCCGCGGTCTTGCAACCGATCGGCGTAGACGAGGCGCGCCTTCTTGTCGTCGGGTCGGCGTGTGATCGCAGCGAGCAGCGCCGCGCTTTCTGGATCACCGGCCGGTGTGGGCCTCGCCTTCGTCGACGATTTCGGCGGTGCCTTGGCCATCGCGCCGTTACATCCGCCACAGCCCGAACACTTGCGCGTAGACGCGTGTCGCGCCGGCATTGTCGCCCATCATCGTGTGATCGAGGTCGCCGAACGACTCGAGCGCGACGTCGGCTTGGATCCGGAACTGCCGCGTCGGCGCCCAATCCCAGCCGAGCGTGACTGCGAGGTAATGCGCGGCGAACGCGTCGATCGGCTTGATCTGCATCGCCTCGAACCGAGCCAAGATCTCCCAGCCCCACTGCAGCGGCGCGCCGCTGACGGCCGTGCCGTAGCGGCCCTCCGGCGAGATGCCGAGCGTGAGATAGCCGCCGGCCCACCACTCGTTGCCGTGGAGATCGGTCTGCTGGCCGGTGTTGGGATCGATCGAATACTGATCGCCGTCGCGGCGCAGCGCGACCTCGCCGAGCAAGCGGAAGTGGTCTTCGGAGAGCGCCGCATCGCCGCCGATCCGCGCGCTGACGCCTTTGTACGGCCGCGCGTCGAGCCAAACGGTGCCGTTCGGCTCGTACGCGGGATCGCCGAGGTCGGTGTCGCCGCGCAGGCGCAGCGTCCAGTCGAGGCTCGCTTCGAAGTCGGAGCTCGGCGCGACGCCGATCCGCGCCGCTTGGTTCCAGCTCGTCGCCGAGCGGTTCAAGCTCGTCGCCGTGATGCCGGGCGGATAGCTCGGCGTGAAGACCGGATCGTCGCCGCCGATGCCGAGCGGCGCGTTGCGCGTGATCGAGATCGCCCAGAACGTGTCGGTCTGATGACCGATGAGCTTGATGCCGAGCTCGCGGTCGTAGGTCAGGCTCGCCAGCGCGCTGCGTTCGGCGAACGGCAGATCGAGATCGTAGGTCTCGCGCTCGAGCCCCTGAGGTGCGCCCAAGTAGCCGGCCTGGATCTCGAAGTTCTCGTCGAGTGCCCAGCGGCCGTACGCGTCCTTGAGCCCGATGACGTCGTCGCGCACTTGCAGCTCGAGGCGAACGCCGAGACCGTGCGCGAGCTCGGCATCGAGCGCGAGCCGCGCGCGATGCACGAGGACGTCGAACGTGTCGCCGGGCACGACGCTGTCATGGCCGTAGCGCGCGAGTGGCTCGATCGCGAGGCCGATGCGCAGCCGCGCGTCGGGCGCGACGAGCTCCAGCTCCCTGCCGGGCTCGTGGTGGATGTGGCCGTCGTGCGCGTGCTCGTTCGCGTCTTCGGTCTCCGGCGACGCCTCGCCGTTGCCGTGCTGCACCGCATCGCCTTCGTCATCGCTGCCGGATTGCGGCGAGCGCACGGCGTCGTCGGGGCTCGCGACATCGTCGTCGGTGTTCGAGCCGTCCGCATGCGCGATCGCCGGACCGAAGAGCAGCGCGAGCGCGAGCAGATATCGCATCAGCTACGCGTTCGTCGGCCCGGACCACTCGTGCGGCAGCGGTGTCACGACACTGCGCAACCCGGTGATGCGGAACACCTTGAGCTCTTCGGCTTTGCCTTTGACCTTCACCGGCGGCAAGGCGGTCGCTTCGACGCGGCCCGCGACCGTGCGATACGTGCTTTCGGACACGATGATCTCGCCCGAGCCGGCGACGTTGACGAGCCGCGACGCGACGTTCATCGCATCGCCGATCGCGGTGTACTGCAGCGCGCGCGTCGAGCCGATCGACCCGGTGATCACGTTGCCGGTGTTGATGCCGATGCCGATGCGGATCGGCGCCTGGTTCTCGGCGGCGCGCGTGCGATTGAATTCCTCGAGCGCCTGCAGCATCGCGAGCGCGCACGACACCGCCTTGAACGGCGCGTCGTCGATCGCGATCGGCGCGCCGAACAAGCCGATGATCTCGTCGCCGACGAACTTGTCGAGCGTGCCGGTGTACTTGAACAAGATGTCGACCATCACCTCGAAGTACTCGTTCAAGGTGTTGACGATCTCTTGCGCGGGCCGGCCGTCCGACATCGTCGTGAAGCCGCGGATGTCGGAGAACAGCATCGTCACTTCCGACAGCCGGCCGCCTTTTTCGATCTTGAGCTCGCCGCGCACGACCTGCTCGACGACGGACGGCGGGATCAAGCGCGAGATCTGCGCGCGCGTTTGAGCTTCTTGCTCGATCCGCGTCGCGAGCCGTGCGTTCTGGATCGACATCGCGGCCTGCGCGGCCATGCCGGTGCAGACTTGCAGATCCTTCTCGGTGAACGCGTTCGACGTGAACAGCGAATCGAGGTGCATGATGCCGAGCAAGTCGCCCGACTGCAGCAGCGGCAGCGTCATCGTCGAGCGAATGCCCTGCATGATGATCGAGTGCGCGCCGGAGAACCGCGCATCCATGGTCGCATCCGACGACAGCACCGCGGCCTTGTTGGTCTCGACCTCGGCCATCACCGTCTTCGACAGCACGATGTTCGGATCGCTCTTGCCCGAGCGCGTCTTGACGTATTGCGGCACCAAGGTGCCGGCCTTGTCGCGCAGCAAGATGACGCCGCGATCGGCGCCGACCAGCTCGAACGCCTTGTCCAAGATCTTCGGCAGCAGCTTGTCGAGATCGAGCTCGACACCGACGGCGCGTGCGAGCTCGTGGCCGATGCGCAGGCGCTCGTAGTCGCGGCGCAGGATCTTGTCGTCGGCGATCTGGCGCTCCGGCATGAAATCGCCGGTGTTGGCCTGGATCCGGCCGCGGATATGACTCTCGGTGAGGCCGGGCGCGATCGTCACGCGCTGGAGGGCGTCGTCGGCTTTCGGC
>DASXEF010000866.1:0-12745 GCA_036490255.1 Kofleriaceae bacterium | reverse complement strand
CTGGCGCCCCGGTGCCGGTCGGCCCAAGACGAAGGGCGCGGTCTCGCACGACACGCGGCCGGCGTTCCCGGACCGGTTCCCGCAGCACGTCACGTTGCGGCTCGGCGCCGACACGCCCGCGATCGCGCGCGACTACTTGATGAAGCGCGTGATCCGGCCGTGCATCGCGCTGTGCGAGAAGCCGTTCTTCCGCGTCGTCGAGTTCAACGTGCTGTCCAACCACGTTCACCTGATCTGCGAGGCCGATGATGCGATGTCGCTCGCTCGCGGGATCCAAGGGCTCGCGATCCGGCTCGCGCGGCGTTTGAATAGCGCACTAAAATGTAAGGGCAAATTCTTCGGTCCCCGCTACCACGCCGTCGCGCTGCGCTCGCCCGCGCAGGTTCGCAACACGCTTCGCTACGTGCTGCTCAACCGCAAGCATCACGCGGTTGCGGCGAAGCGGTTCTTCGCGGGCTGGATCGATCCGTTCTCGAGCGGCGCGTGGTTTCGCGGTTGGGATGCGCCGATTCGCATGAACGTGATCACGGGGCCGCTCGCGCGCGAGTCGCCGCCGACACGCTCGCCGCGGACGTGGCTGCTGCGCGTCGGCTGGCGGCGGGCCGGCGCGATTTCCTACAACGATCGGCCGAAGTGACTTCGCTGGCGCCGCGCTGAAATCGCGTTGCGTCGTCGACACTCGGCCGGAATCTCACGCGATCGCCGTGTCTTCCGCGCTGTCACCTCTCTCGTGCTGAGATGCCGACGGTCAGACCGGTGGCTGGTGCGCCGCGAACGTCGCGAGCTGATCGGCGATCGCTTTTTGAAACGACGGCCGCGCCGTGCAGCGCGCGACGAACGCGGTGACGACCGGCTCGCGCTCGATGATCTCGGTGCCGCTGTTGATCCGCAGCACCGATGCGACCATCAGATCGGCGGCGGTGAAGCGATTGCCGACGAGAAACTCACGATCGCGCAGCACGTCGGCGAGCGAGCGCAAGCGCTTGCTCGCGATCTGTTCCCACGCGGCTTCGCCTTTCGTCATGCTGTACGCGAGCACGAAGGGCTCGAGGGAGTTCAGCGCGGCGAAGATCCATGCGGTCACGCGCGCGCGATCGCTCGCAGCTTCGGGCATCAGCGCCGGCGATCGGTCGGCGATGTGGAGCACGATCGCGCCGCTCTCGAACAGCTCGATGTCGCCGTCGATCAGCGCCGGGACTTGCCCGAACGGCTGCATCGCGCGGTACTCGGCTGTCGCTTGATCGGCAAACGTGATGGGCTTGACCTGATAGGGCAGGCCGGCTTCTTCGAGCGCCCAGCGCACGCGGTAGTCGCGCACCCAACCTTGAATCGGCGGCGGGACCCATGCGAACGCGGTGATCGTGATCATGCGGTCCAGCTGATCCGGAACTCGCAGTTTTGCGCCGGTGCGAGGCAACGGCAGCGCGCGTGCGATGCCTGGACGTTTTTCGCGCCGGTGAGCTCGACGATGCGCTCGAGCTCGGCGCCGATCATCGCGCAGACTTCGGTCGAGCCGGGATAGCCGAGCAGCGTCACGCTCGCCTGGCTTGCGCCGACACCGACGTCGACCTCGCCCCAATCGTGATACCGCGGCCAGAACGTCGGCAGCGCCATCAGCACGGTCTCGGCGGCGAGCGACGTCGGATCGGCGCCGAACAGCCGCGCGAACGTCGCGCTCATCGTGCCGCGACCGACTTTGTGCGAGATCGAGCGGTTCGACTTCGTCGCGGTGGCGGGCACGATCGCGCGCGCGTGCTCGAGCGAGGCGACGAGCTCGGCGAGGCTCACCCACGACAGCGGCGCGAGCGTGGCCGAGAATGCGTGCGCGAGCTCGGGCCGTTGCGACGCCACTTTCGCCATGCCGGATTCGCCGACGTGATGCTGCAGGATCCGCGACAACACGCGCAGGTGCGCGGCGCGCACGCGGCCGATGATCTCCGGCTTGCCGAGCGTGCTGACCTGCGAGACCTCTTCGATGCCCTGCGTCGGTGCGAGCACCGAGCGAACACTTTCGGCGACGCTTTGCTCGTCGACCTCGTTCGCCGGCGGCACCTTGGTCTCGCCGGCCGGACGCTCGAGCGCGCGGCCGAGCGCCATCGCGAACGTCGACGCCGAGTTCCAGCGCTTTTTCGGCGCGGGCGATAGCGCCTTCGCCATCACCGCGTCGACGGCGCTCGACAGACCGGGGCGCAACTGCGACGGCGGCTGCATCGGATCGTTGAGCTGGCGCTGCACGACTTGCGGCGCCGAGCCCGAGCCGAACGGCGGCCGGCCGGTGAGCAAGCAATACAGCGTCGCCGCCAAACCGTAGACGTCGGTCGACGGGCCGCCTTCTTGCTCGAGAAAGGATTCGGGCGCCGCGAAGCCGGGCGTGCCGGCCGCGTCGCGTTGATCGCCGGCTTTGACCGCGACGCCGACGTCGACGAGCACCGCACGATCGCGTTCGCGGTCGAGCAAGATGTTTGCCGGCTTGACGTCGCGATGGATGAGGCCGAGCACGTGCATCGCATCCAACGCGTCGCCGATCTCGAGCGCGATCTGCGCGACCGCTTCGACCGGGAACCATTCACGGCGCTCGAGCGTCGCGCGCAGGACTTCGCTCAGCGGCTGGCCTTCGACCAGCTCCATCACGAAGTAGACGTCGCCAGCGTGCTCGCCGAGCGCGTAGACCTGGACGAGGTTCTTGTGGTGCAGCGCCGCGAGAATGCCGGCCTCGGCGCGGAATCGGTCGACGAGCCCGCGATCGCTCGCGAGGTCGGAGCGCAGCACTTTGATCGCGACCGGCCGGCCCAGGCCGAGATCCTCGCCGCGATAGACCACGCCCATCGCGCCGCGCGACAGCTCGTGGACCACGCGATACGTGCCGCCGAGCGTCGTGCCCGCCGAGACCGCGCTGGTGTCGATGCCGACGTCGGTGTCGTGTTGCTGGCGCTCGTCGGGCGAGACGACGCGAACGTCGCCGATCGGCGCGGTGCGTAGTCCGCCGTAGCATCGCGATAACGCCGCTTCGCCGCTGCGCTCGCCGACGCCGAGCTCGCTGATCACGCCGCGCATCTGCACGCCGATGCTCGCGCCTTCGACGACGATCGGCTCGCCTTGCACGCGCTGGATGATCTTGCGCACCACGATCGTCGCCTGTTGATCGCTCGCACCGACGAGCAGCACGGCGAGCTCGTCGCCGCCGGGGCGGCCCATCGCGTCGTTGCCGCGCACGCTCGCGCGCACTCGCGACGCGACCTGCGCGAGCACTTCATCGCCGGCCTTGTGGCCGTGCTCGAGGTTGATGCGGCGCAGCCCGACGATGTCGAACAGCGCGAGCGACAGCTTCTCGCTGCGGCGCGCCGCGGCCGCGACCTCGTGCGCGATCGTCTGCTCGAACGCGCCGCGCGCCATCGCGCCGCTGAGCGGATCGTGCAAGCTCGCCGCGAGTAAACGCTCGCCTTCGGCGACGATCCGGCGATGGCTGGTGAGCCACGACAGCTCGCGCGTGAGCCGCGCGGCGATCGCCTTGAGATCGGTGCGCTCGGCGGCGGTGAAGCGCCGGCCCGAGTCGGAGATGATCGCGACGAGCCCCGAGATCTCGGTCGGCGTCGAGCGCAGCGCGTCGGCGATCACGGAGCGAGGCGCGTCGCCGCTGCAGATCACGGTACCGCTTGATGCCGCTGCGATCCGAGCGGCGGCGGCGATCGTCGCGCGATAGCCTTCGCTCGGCGCCTCGCGGCCGAGCGTCGGCACCATCTGCGTGCCGTCCTTCCACCACACGATGCAGTCGTGCGCGGCGAATCCGTCGGCGACCGCGCGCAGGGTCTCGGCCGCGGCGCCGGTCAGATCGACGAGCGACGTCGCGATCAGGCCCCGCGCGCGTGCGAGGTCGAAGTCGGGCGACGTCGGCTCGGCGTGCGAGATCGCCGACAACGCCTCGGCCGACAGCGGTGCGAGCAGCACGCCGGCGGCACCCGCGCTCGCGGCCGCACCTGCGACGCGCGCGGCGTTGCCGGCATCGCCGACGATCCAGCGCGGCGGCGAGCCGGCCGGTGGTGGCGACAGATCGGGAGCGATCGCCGGCGGCACCAGCACGCCGAGCAGATCGGCGGGCAGCTTGGCGGCGTCGACGGCGATCAGCTCGACGTCGGCTTGATCCGCAGCCGTGGCGAGGTCTTCGAGTAGCCGTCCCGAAGGATCGTGCACACCGAGACGCTTCGCAGGCACCGTAAACATGATAGCCGGGGGTCTGGATCGTGTCGGCCGGTTGGCGCCGTTTTCGAGGCCTGCAACATGCCGACGGCGCTAGCATTTACATATGCCGGTGCTGGATCCGCGCGTGACCTGGGTCGAAGCCGACGTCCACGCCGGGCCGAACGAGCGGATCGGCGTCCTGGTCCATGCGCTCGAGTCGCTCCGGTTCGCGCTCGACCATGCCTCGGCGGTGTTTCCGTGGCGCGTGCGATCAGAGGGCCCATGAAACCGTGGTGGTTCGTGGTGGTCGGCGCGTGCTACTGGCAGCCCGCCGACGTCGCACAGCCACAACCGGCGCCGGTGCAATCGGCGCAACCCGCACCGCGCGATCGCGGCGCGATGCGGATCGCGGCGAGCTACGACGACGTGTTCGATCGACTCGACGCCGCGGAGCAACAGAGCGCGACGCACCGCGACGAGCAAGCGGTCGGCGCCTACCGCGACGTGGTCGCCGCGGCGGATCACGTGCTCGCCACGCTCGGCGATCGCCCGCGGGCCGCGAGCTACGCGACGCGCCACGACGGCACGATCGATACGTCGCTCGTGATCACGAACCTGCGCGCCGCGCGCGCGAACGCCGCGCACCTCGGCGACGAAGCGTCGGAGCGGTTCATCGAAGCGCTCGAGCGCGAGCTGCACGCGAAGACGCCCGGTCAACGCGCGGTGCTGCGCCAGCACGGTCGACCGGCGGTCGCGACGTCGCGTGGCCAGACGTGCTGGAGCTACGGCGACGACGCCGACGAGGAGCGCTTCTGTTGGGCCACGGATGGTCGCCTGATCAAGCGCACGGTTGGCGGCACGAGCACTACGGCGCCACCGCCGCCATCGCCGCCCACCGCGCCGCACGCGCAGTCGTCGATCGCCTACTACGCCGCCGCGACGTTCGCGTCGGGCTCGTGCAGCTTCGGCAATTGCCTGAGCGACGGCTGGACGACGTCGACGCCGGGCGGCACGGTCACGACGGCGTGCAGCTTCGGCGATTGCGGCAAGGACGGCTGGACGTCGAATCATCCCGACGGCACGACGAGCACGACCAGCTGCCACTTCGGCGATTGCTTCAAAGACGGCTGGACGACGTCGCATCCCGACAACACGCGGAGCGAGACCTCGTGCAGCTTCGGCGATTGCCTGAAGGACGGCTGGCGGACCACGATGCCCGACGGCTCGACGAGCGAAACGTCGTGCAACTTCGGCGATTGCACGAAGGACGGCTGGACGACGCGGCTGCCGTCGGGCTCGACGGTCACGTGCTCGTGCAACTTCGGCGATTGCCTGAAGGATGGCGCGAGCTGCAACTAGCGCCAATCAGTTAGCGCAGGAAGCCAGATCATTTCGAGCCCGAGCCCAAGCCGTAGGCTGGAGCCCGAGCCCGATCTTCCGCTCGTCGAGCATGGGGTCGTCTGGGTTCTCGATCCGAAGATCCGATTTCGGGCTCGGGCTCGGGCTCGACGGAAAGACGATCGATTTCGATCGGTTGCGCTTATTTATGTGATCGGCATTGCAACTAGCGCATGCACCGCGCCCACGCGCGTTTGTAGCCGCCGCCCGTTCCGGTCAGCGTCCACTGCAACAACCCGGCGTCGTAGTCGATCCACACGCCGCTATCGAGATCGTTCGTCTGCCAGATGCCCTTGAGGCCGGTCAGGAAACACTCGCGCCCAGCTCCCGACGAAAGGTCGACCGAGGTGTTGTTCACGGTCCACTCGTCACTGCGCGCGGAGACCTGGATGCACTGCGCGTAGCCGGCCGCGTTCCCCGCGCCGCCGAGGTACCAATAACCGTCCGATTCGAAGACGTGAAGCTCGTCGCCGATCGACGAGAAATCGAGATTGCCGCTCGGATCGTCTCGCTGCAGTGGTTGCGCCACCGCGGTGAGCCCACAGATCGTCAGCGGCGAGTCCGTCGGGACCATCCTCACCGCTTGGCCGCCGAGCGTGGCGTCGTAGTAGTAGAGCGAGCTCTGGCCGGCCGTTGTCGCCGCGCACACCGCGCGCGCGCCGAGGTTGTCGCCGGTCTCGCCCGGGAACGCGACGATGTCGTAGTCCGCGGAGGCGCCCCAGCCGTCGTCGAGAACGCCGGCATACGCGACCGTGTAGAGCTCGTCCGATCCGACAGAGCCGTAGTCGTCGGAGACCATGTTTCCGGTCAGCCCCGCGAGAAAGCAGGTCTTGTCGGAGACCGGTCCCATCGAGTGGGAGTTGTCGTCGATCGGCAGATTGGTCGAGCGATCCCACTCGTAGATCCAGTAGCCGCTGGTCTTGGCTTGGGGCACGGTCCCGTGGTCGGCGTCGTCGGCGTCGTCGGCGATGACGCAACTACACAGCGACAGTGTCGAGACAGTCGCGAGCGCTTGGATCCATCGCACCATGTCGCTCTAACGAGCGACGGCCGAAAAATTCCCGCGTTACGGAACGAGCGCAGCGATGCCGGGCAGATCGAGGCCCTGCACGAACTCGAGCGACGCGCCGCCGCCCGTCGACACGTGCGTGACCTGATCGGCCAAGCCGGCCTGCGCGATCGCCGCCGCCGAGTCGCCGCCGCCGACTACGGTCAGCGCGAGCTTGTTATCGGCGAGCGCTTTGGCGACCGCGACGGTGCCGTTTGCCCACTGCGCCTTCTCGAACACGCCCATCGGGCCGTTCCAGAAGATCGTGCGCGCATCGGCGAGCACGCGGCGGAACAGCTCGATCGTGCCGGGGCCGATGTCGAGCGCCATCTGGCCGTCGCCGAGCTGATCGACGCGCAGGTACGTCGGGGTCGCGTCGTCGAGCGAGCGACCGACGGCGACGTCGGTCGGCAAGTACACCGGAACCTTCTTCTCGCTCGCCTTGCGCAGGAAGTTGCGAGCGATCGGCAGCTTGTCCTTCTCGACCTTGCTCGCGCCGAGCGACTTGCCCTGCGCTTCCAGGAACGTGTTCGCCATCGCACCGCCGATCACGATGCCGTTGACGCGATCGAGCAGCGCATCCAACACTTCGATCTTGTCGCTGACCTTGGCGCCGCCAAGCACGGCGACGTACGGCCGATCGACATTGCCGAGCAGGCGCGACAGCACGTCGATCTCTTTCGCCATCACGAAGCCGGCGCCCTTTTCGGCGACGAACTTGACCATCCCCGCGGTCGACGCGTGCGCGCGGTGCGCCGTGCCGAACGCGTCGTTGACGTACACGTCGCAGTACGACGCGAGCGTGCGCGCGAGCGTTTCGTCGTTCGCTTCTTCGCCCGGGTTGAAGCGCAGGTTCTCGAGCATGCCGATCTGGCCGTCGCGCAGATCGGAGACGACCTTGCGCGCGCCGTCGCCGACCGGCTCGTCGGCGAGCGTGATGTCCTGGCCGATCAGCTCGGCGAGCTTCGCGGCGATCGGCTCGAGCGAGAGCTCGGGCTTGACCTTGCCGTCGGGCCGGCCGAGGTGCGAGCCGAGCACGATGCGCGCGCCGCGATCGATCAGGTGCTTCAGCGTCGGCAGCGTCGCGCGAATGCGCGCGTCGTCGGTGACTTTGCGCGTCGCCTTGTCTTGCGGCGCGTTGTAGTCGACGCGCACGAACACGCGTTTGCCTTCGACCGCGAGCTCTTCGACGCTCTTGATTCCGCGCGGCAACGACATCAGAGGCGCTCGCCCACGAACTTCGCGACGTCGAACGTGCGCTGGCTGTAGCCCATCTCGTTGTCGTACCAGGCCATCACTTTGACCTGGTCGTCGACGACCGTCGTCAGTGCCGAGTCGAGCGACGCCGAGTGCTTGTTGCCGATGAAGTCGGTCGACACGAGCGGCTCGTCGACCACCTCGAGGATGCCCTTGAGCGGACCGTTCGCGGCGGCGCGCATCGCATCGTTGATCTGCTGGACCGTCGCGCGCTTCTCGAGCCGCGCGGTCAAGTCGACGAGCGAGACGTCCGGCGTCGGGACGCGGATCGACCAACCGTCGAGCTTGCCGGCGAGCGCGGGCAGCACTTCCTTGAGCGCCTTCGCGGCGCCGGTCGTGGTCGGGATCATCGACAGCGCGGCGGCGCGGGCGCGGCGCAGATCCTTGTGCGGCAGATCCAAGATCTGCTGGTCGTTCGTGTACGAGTGGATCGTCGTCATGATGCCGGCGACGATCCCGAAGCTCTCGTGCAGCACTTTCGCGACCGGCGCGAGGCAGTTCGTCGTGCACGATGCGTTCGAGATGATGTGGTGCTCGGCCGGCTTGTACATGTCCGTGTTGATGCCCATGCACAGCGTCACGTCGGGGCCCTTCGCGGGCGCCGAGATGATCACCTTCTTCGCGCCGCCCTTCATGTGCTTGGCGGCGCCCTCTTTGTCGGTGAAGCGGCCGGTCGACTCGATCACGACGTCGACGCCGTGCGCCTTCCAGTCGATCGCGGCCGGGTCTTTCTCGGCGCTGATCTTGACGTGATTGCCGTCGAAGACGATCGCGTTGTCTTTGATCTCGACCGCGTGCGGGAACTTGCCGTGGACCGAGTCGTGGCGCAGCAGGTGCGCCAGCGTCTTGATGTCGGTCAGGTCGTTGACGAGCACGAGCTCGAACGTCTGCGGCGACTCGGCCATGCAGCGCACGAACCCGCGACCAATGCGGCCGAAGCCATTGATACCGATGCGGACCTTTGCCATGCGCGCACCCTAGATCACGGCACGCCGATCCGCCACCGCCGACCCTCAGATGAATTCAGCTTCGCGACGAGCGCGAGCTCGCGTCGAGAATTTCGATCGCGTTGCCTTAGGCAACGTGTTGCGACTTGCCCGTCTCCAGATTCGGAGACGAGCCGCGCGTCGACGTCATCTTCGCGGTCACTTCAGAAATCAGCTCGGTCGCCAGCGCGATGATCTGCTTCTCGTCGAAGCCCTGCGCTTCGAGGTCGCGGTAGATCGACTTCGCCAAGATCTTTACCGCACGGGCCTTCGCTTCACGGTCGCTCATGATCGAGCGATTTCCAGAGCACTGTGTGTGCCAGACCCGTCACACTTGTAACCGCGCGGAACTTCATTCGAGATCTGCTCGCGCTGGATCACGAACGACTCGATTCACTGTGTAACCCCCCACCTAGCGCGTAGCTCGCTACGCATACGGTCGGACCATTCGCGGTGTTTTAATCGCGGCGATGGCGAGTGTCATGGCGATCGTGAGCAAGGCAATGTTCGAGAAAGCCGCGCGTGGGCTCGAGTTGGGTGACATCTGGGAGACCGACGAGTACGCGAGCCGCCACAAGTCGCTCGACGTGTTGGCCGACGGCGGCGACATGTTCCTCGTCACCGTTCGCCCGCCGGAGACGCTGTGGTTGGTCGCGACGCTGCGCGATCCGCGCGCGACCGATCGCGGCTGGACGGCGAACCAGCCCAACGCCGCGCCGATTCGCGACATCGACGCGCTGCGAAACCAGCTCCGCTTCGTGACGGGAGCAGGCATCACCGCGAGGGCGGGAGCCCTCGGCATGTCGCTACAAACGCCGCGCGTGCTCACCGATGGTGATGTCGCGTTGCTGTCCGGCGCGACCTCGGCGAAATCAACGCCGGCGGTTGCCGGCGCGACCTCGGCGAAATCCAAGCCTGCGGTCGCCGCCACGACCTCGGCGAAATCAAAGCCGGCGGTTGCCGGCGCGACGTCGGCGAAATCAACGCCGGCGGTTGCCGCCGCGACCTCGGCGAAATCAACGCCTACAACCTCGGCGAAATCAAACGCCGCGGCATCGATCGCGGATGCGGGAGCGCACGCGAGCCGAGGCGAGTGGCCGCAGGCGCTCGCGGCGTTGCTTGCCGATTGGCAGCGCGCGCCGCGCCGCGCGGTCGCCGATGCGATCGCGGCGATCGACGCGACGTTGCCGGCGCGCGAGGTCGCGAGCGCGAAATGGCTCGCGGTCGCGAAGGCGCACGATCCCGACGCGCTGCGCGGGCTGCTCGCGACGATCTTCGACGCCGGCTCGAAGCCGGCACGCGAGCGCGCCGAAGCGCTGTGCGAGTGGCCGCTCGATCCGCGCGTCGATCGCTGGATGGCCGGGCTCTACGACATGCCGGTGTACAGCAGCACCGGTGCGCGACCGTTGTGGACGCGGTTGCAACCGCTGACCAAGCGCATCGTCGATGCGCGAGCGATCGACACGATCGACAAGGCGCGCAAGGGCAACTGGAAGCAGTGCGACTTCGAGACCGACTTTCTCGCCGAATACATCGATCGCGCGAAGCTGATCAAGCGGCCGGAGAAGCCGCTGTCCGCCGACGAATCGCGCGAGCTCGCGACGATCGCGAAGCAGCTCGGTGAAGCGACCGCGAAGCCGGCGTCGGGCCTGCAAGCCGACGAGTTGCTCGCGCAGGTGCTCGCGAACCCGAGCGACGACGGTGCGCGCGCCGTGCTCGCCGACGCGTTGAACGAGCTCGGCGATCCGCGCGGCGAGCTGATCGCATTGCAGCTCGCGCCGCCGACGCCGGAGAACACGCGGCGCGCGAACGCGATCATCAAGCAACATCGCGACGCGCTGCTCGGCCCGCTCGCCGACATCGTCATGGATGCCGAGCTCGAGCGCGGGTTTCTCTCGCGCGCTCGGCTCAAGCACGCGTCGGGACCACTCGTCGCCAACGCGATCGCGGCGAGCGTCGGCGATCCGCTGTGGGCAACCGTCGAGCACCTCGAAGGTCCAGGCGACGACCGCGTCGCGCTGCATCCGGTGATGCGTTCGCTTCGCTCGCTCGCAAATACGAGCCTGGAGGTCGCGGAGCTTGCCGACAAGCTGCCGCGGCTCGAACGGCTCTGCGCGATCGAGGTCAACGCGACCGAGCTCGACGTGCTCGTCGGCAAGAGCTTGCCGAAGCTGCGAGAGCTCGACGTCGCGATCGCGACGGGCGCGACCGCGGCGAGTGCGGCGCGCAAGCTGATGAGCTCGCGTGCGCAGCTCGCGAAGCTCGGGCTCGGGCTCCCGATGCCGCACTCGTACCCCGCCGAGGCACGCACGTCGCAATGGCAGACGATTCGTCCGCTGTTCGAGGTCGCGGCACGCTCGGCGATTCCCGAGATCACGATCCGGTTGATCCACAATCGACAGCGCGAGTGGGCGTGTTACGCGCGGCTCCTCAAGCGCGGCCGTGCGCTGGACGTGCGGGTCGGCATGGCGTTCCCGAACCGCAACTGGGAGACGCTAGGCGAGGTCGACATGCGCGACCTCGTCGACGCGATCGACGAGCTTCACCCGGCGAGCATCGAGCTCGAGAAACCGCCGCGCGATCCGAAGATCCGCGCGGCGGTCGAGCAATTGCTCAGTTCTCGACGAACGCCTTGAGCCGCTTGCTGCGGCTCGGGTGGCGCAGCTTGCGCAGCGCCTTCGCTTCGATCTGGCGGATGCGCTCGCGCGTCACCTCGAAGTCCTGACCGACTTCTTCGAGCGTGTGATCGCTCTTCTCGCCGATGCCGAAGCGCATGCGCAGGACTTTCTCCTCGCGCGGCGTCAGCGTCGCCAGGACCTTGCGGGTCTGGTCGGCGAGGTTCACCGAGATCACGCTCTCGCTCGGCGAGATGATCGACTTGTCTTCGATGAAGTCGCCGAGGTGCGAGTCTTCTTCTTCGCCGATCGGAGTCTCGAGCGAGATCGGCTCCTTCGCGATCTTGAGGACCTTGCGGACCTTGTCGAGCGGCAGCTCCATGCGCTCGGCGATCTCTTCCGGCGTCGGCTCGCGGCCGAGCTCCTGGACGAGGTAGCGCGTCGTGCGGACGAGCTTGTTGATCGTCTCGATCATGTGCACGGGGATGCGGATCGTGCGCGCCTGATCGGCGATCGCACGGGTGATCGCCTGGCGGATCCACCACGTCGCGTACGTCGAGAACTTGTAGCCGCGCTTGTACTCGAACTTGTCGACCGCCTTCATCAGGCCGATGTTGCCCTCCTGGATCAGATCCAGGAACTGCAGGCCGCGGTTCGTGTACTTCTTCGCGATCGAGACGACGAGGCGAAGGTTCGCTTCGACGAGCTCGCTCTTCGCGCGGTCGGCCATCCGCTCGCCCTCGTGGAGGTCGCGGTAGGTCGAGCGCAGCTCGGGCGCGGTCGAGCGCGATTCTTCTTCGACGACGACGACCTTGCGCATCGCCGTCTTGATCATCTCTTCCATCTCTTCGAAGTCGGCGAGGACGAGCATCGTCTTCTTGCCGACCGCGCGAGCACGAGCCGGCGACGCGCGCATCTCGCGCAGCGTCTTGCGGATCTCGTTCGCCTGCAGGCCGGCGCGGCGCTCGCACTCGCGGATCTCGGACTCCGCCTTGTCGAGCTTGACGATGATGTTCTTGAGCTGGAGCACGATGCGGTCGACCGTGGGCTTGTTGAGCCGGAGGTCCGACAGGTCCTCGAACATCTGCGCGCGGTTCGCCTTCTGCGCGTCCTTGACCTTCTTCTTGCCGCCTTCGGACGAGCTCGCTTCGAGCTTCTCGTCGAGCTTCTCGGTGTCGCGCTGGAGCTTGCGGACCTTGTCGATGATCTTGCAGACGCGATCGACGTAGAACTGCTCGTTGAACTCGGCCTCGTCCTCGTCGATG
>DASXEF010000821.1:0-6627 GCA_036490255.1 Kofleriaceae bacterium | reverse complement strand
AGCGCTCGGTCGGACGCAGACCGCGAAGCTGCCGGCATTTTTGGCGGCACGGCGCGCGAACTACGAAGCGCTGCGCGGTCACGTCGCCGCGATCAAGAACGTGCGCGTGCTCGACAGTCAGAGCGCCGACGCTGCGAACAGCCACTACTGTTTGATCGCCGTGCTCGAGGGCAAGCTCGGCGCCGAGCGCAACGCGATCATCGGCGAGCTCAACGCGGCCGGCGTCGGCACGAGCATCTACTATCCGCAGCCGGTGCCGCGCATGAAGTACTACCGCGACAAGTACGGCTACGATGCGAACGCGTTTCCGGTCGCGACGCAGATCAGCGACTGCTCGATCGCGCTGCCGGTCGGCCCGCACCTTCACGTCGAGCAGATGGCGCGCATCGCCGAAGTGTTCGCAGCATGCGCGGCGAAGCGGCTATGAGCTTCACGACGCACGCCGATCCGTGGCTCGCCGAGGTGATGCGGCGGCCGGTGTTTCGCGTCGACGGCTCGGGCAGCGCCCACGAGCTGGTGCTCGTGCCGGGATTCTACTTCGCGAAGATCTCCACCGATCGCATCGCCGACGTGCGCGAGCTCGAGCGGCGCGGCTTCGGCGTCGTCGATACGAACGTCACGTTCGAGCTGCAGCGCGATGTGGCCGTTCCCGGCAGCGTCGAGGTCGGCGAGCTTCGCGCGGACGAAGCCGACGCCGTGCTCGCGATCGCGGGCTCGGCGTTTCGCTACTCGCGGTTTCATCTCGATCCCGAGATCGGCAGCGAGCTCGCGCATAACGTCAAGCGCGAGTGGATCCGCAACTACGTGCGCGGCGTGCGCGGCGATGGTTTGCTCGTCGCGCGGCTCGAGGGCCGGCCGGTCGGGTTCTTGGCGCCGCTCGTCTCGAACGGCACCGCGGTGATCGATCTCGTCGCGGTCGCGATCGAAGCGCATGGCCGGGGCGCCGGCGGCGCGTTGGTCGGCGCGTTTTGTGCGCGCTATGCCGGCAAGCCGCGCATCGTCGGAACGCAGGTCGCGAACGTGCCGTCGATCCGGCTCTACACGAAGCACGGCTTCGCGCTCGCGCGCAGCCAGTACATCCTTCACCATCACGCGAGCTGAACCATGCGCATCGCAACTCACGATCTCGCGGAAAAGATTCTTGTCGTCGCCGAGATCGGCAACAACCACGAAGGCAACTTCGAGGTCGCGACGCGCATGGTCGACGCGGCCGCCGATGCCGGCGTCGACGCGGTCAAGTTCCAGACGTTTCAGACCCGGCTGTTCACGAGCCGCGCCGACCCGGCGCGGTTCGAGCGACTCTCGAAATTCGAGCTGTCGCAGGATCAGTTCGCGCAGCTCGAGCGGCGGGCGCGCGCCCGCGGCCTGATCTTCTTGTCGACGCCACTCGATCTCGAGAGTGCGCGTTTTCTCGAGCCACTCGTCGACGTGTTCAAGGTCGCATCGGGCGACAACGACTTCTGGCCGCTGATCTCGCAGATCTGTGCGACCGGCAAGCCGCTGATCATCTCGACCGGGCTCGCCGATCTCGCGCACGTCGCGCGCGTCACCGAGTTCGTGCGCGCGGCTGGAGCCGGTGATCGACTCGCGTTCCTGCATTGCGTGTGCGCGTATCCCGCGCCGGCGAACGAAGTGAACCTGCGCGCGATCCCGCGCATGGCGGCGGAGCTCGGCGTGCCGATCGGCTGGTCGGATCACACGCTCGGCCCCGACGCGAGCCTCGCGGCCGCTGCGCTCGGCGCGCGGATCATCGAGAAGCACTTCACGCTCGACAAGAACTTCTCGAGCTTTCGCGATCACCAGCTGTCGGCGGATCCTGCCGAGATGCGGCTGATCGTCGATGGCGTGCGTCGTGTCGAGCAGCTGCTTGGCGTGGCCGAAAAACGCGTCCAACCGAGCGAAGAAGCGAACCAGCGTGCGGCTCGGCGATCGATCGCCGCGGCGGCGCCGCTCGCGCGCGGTCACAAGGTTCGCGCCGAAGATCTGATCTGGGTGCGGCCTGCGATCGCGTTGCCGCCCGGAACCGAGGGCCGGCTGATCGGCCGCGTGCTCGTGCGCGATGTCGCGGCAGGCGAAGCGATCGCGGAGCGAGACGTCGACTAGTGTGCGGCATCGCCGGATACATCGGGCCGCGCAGGCTCGACGACGCGCAGATCGACGCGACGCTCGCGATCATGCGCCGGCGCGGGCCCGACCACGCCGGTCATCGCAGGTTCCCGACGCCCGACGGCCGCACCGTCGACCTGCTCCACACGCGGCTATCGATCGTCGATCTCGATCCGCGCTCGAACCAGCCGTTCGGTTACGACGGCCTGTGGCTCGCGCTCAACGGCGAGATCTACAACTACGTCGAGCTACGGGCCGAGCTCGGCCATCAGCTGCACACGACGTCGGATACCGAGGTGCTCGCGCATGCGCTGCGCGAATACGGACCCGTCGCCGCGCTCGGTCGCGCCGAGGGGATGTGGGCGTTCGCGGCGTACGACGAGCGCACCGGCGCGCTGATCCTGAGCCGGGATCGATTCGGCGAGAAGCCGCTGTACTTCGTCGAGGATGCCGACGGCGGCATCACGTTCGGCTCCGAAGTGAAGTTCCTTGCGTCGCTGCGCGGTGAGCGCTTGCCGGTCGATCTCGATCACCTGCGGCGCTACCTCGTGAACGGCTACAAAGCGCTCTACAAGGGCTCGCATCAGTTCTTCCGCGGCCTGCGCGAGGTCGCCGCCGGAACGGTAATGACGATCGGCGGCGAGACGCAGCGCTATTGGACGCCTGCGTTCGAGCCCGACGAGGCGATGTCGCGCGACGAGGCCGTCGCCGGTGTGCGCGAGCGCCTGATCCGTTCGGTCGAGCTCCGGCTGCGCGCTGACGTGCCGATCGCGTTCTGCATGTCGGGCGGCGTCGATTCGAACTCGCTGATCTCGATCGCGAAGCGCGAGCTCGGCTACGACGTTCACGGCTTCACGATCGCGAGCTCGGACGCGCGCTACGAAGAATCGGCGCTCGTCGAGCACGCCGTCGCCGAGCTCGGTCTGCGCCACACGTCGATCCCGACCGAGACGACGAGCTTTCTCGATCGCCTGCGCGAGCTCGTGCGCGCGCACGACGCGCCGGTCTACACGATCACGTACTACGCGCACTGGCTCTTGATGAAGAGCGTCGCGAAGCACGGCTATCGCATCGCGGTCAGTGGCACGGCCGCCGACGAGCTGTTCTCGGGCTACTACGATCACTTCCTCGCGTATCTCGCCGAGACGCGCGATCCGGTCGCGCGCGCGAAGTGGGAAGAGCACGTAAAACCCGTCATTCGCAATCCGTTCTTGTCGAACCCGGATCTGTTCGCCGACGATCCGGCATTTCGCGATCACATCTTTCTCGACGCCGATGGCTTCGCGCAGTATCTACATCGGCCGTGGCGCGAGCCGTTCGCCGAGACGCGCTACAGCGCGAGCGTGCTGCGCAATCGCATGCTCAACGAGCTGTTTCACGAGGCGGTGCCGGTCATCCTGCACGAGGACGATCTCAACGCGATGTATTACTCGATCGAGAACCGCTCGCCGTTTCTCGATCGCTCGCTGTTCGAGTGGAGCTGCAAGATCCCGACGCGACATCTGATGCGCGACGGCTACGCGAAGGCCGTGCTGCGCGACGCGATGCGCGGCATCGCGCCGGCCGAGATCCTCGACAACCGTCGCAAGGTCGGCTTCAACGCGCCGATCTTCGAGTTCCTCGATCCACACGATGCGGCGACCCGCGATGCGCTGCTCGCGCCGAGCCCGATCTGGGATCTCGTGCGCCGCGACAAGATCATCGAGCTGCTCGACACCGCGTTCTTGCCCAACAGCCAGAGCAAGTTCTTGTTCTACTTCTTGTGCTCGAAGCTATTCCTCGAGGAGCACGCGTGAGAGCGCTGGTCACCGGCGCCGCCGGCTTCATCGGCCGCCACGTCGCGCGGGAGCTCGCCGCGCGCGGCTACACCGTCGACGGCATCGGTCGCGGTCTGTTCGCGGATCACGCGGCTTGGGGCGTGAGCGACTGGCGAGCTACCGAGCTCGCCACCGCCGCGGCGCCGGAGCTTGCGTACGACGCGATCGTGCACTGCGCCGGCGGCAGCTCCGTCGGCGTTTCGGTCGCCGCGCCGTATGTCGACTTCGCGACCACGGTGCCACCGTTCGCGCAGGTGCTCGAATGGATGCGCACGGGGCCATCTCGTCGTGCGCGGCTCGTGCTGGTGTCGAGCGGCGCGGTCTACGGCGCGTGCGCCGAGCAGCCGATCGCCGAGACGACCGAGCCGCGCCCAGTCTCGCCGTACGGCACGCACAAGCTGATGTGCGAGCAGCTCGCGCACAGCTACGCCGGCACGTACGGGCTTTCGATCGCGATCGTCCGGCTGTTTTCGATCTACGGCAACGGCCTGCAGCGTCAGCTGCTGTGGGACGCATGCTGCAAGCAACGCGACGGCCGTACGCGATTCTCCGGCAGCGGGAGCGAGCGCCGCGATTGGATGCACGTCGACGACGCGGCGAAGCTGCTCGTCGCCGCCGCGACGCACGCGACGCCCGAGCTCGTCAACGGTGGCACCGGCACCGGCACGTGCGTGGCCGATGCGCTCGCGACGCTGTTCGCGGAGCTCGGCGCGGCGACTGCACCGAGCTTCGACGGTGTGACGCGCGCCGGCGATCCACCCGATTACGTCGCCGACCCGCGCCGCGCCAACGCGCTCGGCTGGCGCGCGTCGACGAGCCTCGCTGCGGGGCTCGCCGATTACGCGCGATGGTTCCGGGCTCACACGTGATCCGCGTCGGTTTTCGCGCGCCACATGCCGGTTGGCAGGGCGGCCGGCAATACTTTTGGAACCTGCTGTTTGCGCTGCGCCAAACACCGTCGATCCAGCCGGTGCTTCTCGCGCGCTCGCAGGCGGATCTCGACGACTATCGCGAGCTCGCACACGTCGAGCGCGTGCCGCCGGCGTGGCTATCGTCGGCGCGGGCGCCGTTTTTGGCAGGCCGCGCGGCGCGCTATCTCGTCGGCAGCGATCTCGTCGAGCGGGCCGTGATGTCGCGCGCTCGCGTCGAGCTGTATTCGCATGCGCCGCCGCTCGGCAAACGCTACGGCGCGCGTTGGCTGTACTGGATTCCCGATCTCCAGCATCGTCGCCTGCCGGAGCAGTTCGGCCGGATCGAGCGGCTGCAGCGCGACGCCGAGATGCGCCACGCGATCGCGCACGCGACGCTCGTGATCGTGTCGAGCCACGCCGCGAAGCGCGACGTGCTCGAGCTCGCGGGCGCTGCTGCCGAACCGCGATTACGCGTCTTGCAATTCGTCGCGCAACCCCGTGCAGTCGCACATCCGCCGATCGCCGAGCTCGCCGCGCGCTATCGGCTGCCCGAGCGCTTCTTGTTCCTGCCGAACCAATTCTGGCGCCACAAGAACCACGCCGTCGTGATCGACGCGCTGGCGCAGCTTCCCGCCGAGCTCGTCGTCGTCGCGACCGGCGATACGCACGACTATCGTCATCCCGAGCACTACGCACAGCTGGTCGAGCGCGCCGCGCGCGCGGGCGTGAGCGATCGGTTTCGCGTGCTCGGCAAGGTGCCGTTCGATCACGTCGTCGGGCTCATGCGCGCATCGGTCGCCGTGATCAACCCGTCGCTATTCGAGGGCTGGTCGACCACGGTCGAAGAAGCGCGCACGATGGGCAAGCGGCTCGTGCTGTCCGCGATCGACGTGCACCGCGAGCAAGCGCCGCCACGGTCGCGCTACTTCGCGCCGCGCGATCCGATCGCGCTCGCTACCGAGCTTGCGGCGGTGTGGGCTGAGCCCGGAGACGGCGATCCCGCTGCGGAAGCTGTCGCGGCGAGCGACCTGCCGGCGCGAACCTCGGCGTTCGCTGCGGCGTACGAGGCGATCGCGAACGAAGCGGTCGCGTGATAGATCGGTCCGGCGTGACGCCACCGGTCAGCTTTGTCGTTCCGACGCGGAATCAAGCCGCGTTCGTCGCAACGTGCATCGACAGCTGCCTCGCGCAGGCGATCGACGGCGCCGAGATCTTGGTACTCGACGGCGCATCGACCGACGGCACGCAGGACATCCTCGCGTGCTACGGCGATCGCATTCGCTGGGTATCCGAGCCCGACCGCGGTCAGGCCGATGCCGTCAACAAAGGCGTTCGTGCGGCGACCGGCGACGTCATCGCGTGGATCAACTCGGACGATTACTACGCGAGCGGGACGATCGTCGCGCAGCTGATTGCGCGCTTCGCAGCTGATCCGCAGCTCGACATCGTCTACGGCGACGGCACGATGGTCGACACGCAAGGCCGCACGATCCGGCGCCACCGCGGCACGCCGTATCGCAGCGTCGGCGACCTCGTGATCCATCCATCGGGCTTCGTGATGCAGCCGGCGCTGCTGTTTCGCCGCCGCTTGTTTCTCGAGGCCGGCGGCCTCGACGAGTCGCTGCACTACGCGCTCGATTACGAGCTGTTCCTGCGCATGTTCGAGCGGGCGCGCGGGGTCGAGCGCGTTCCCGACGAGGTCGCGCGCGCGGTCTATCACCTGGATGCGAAGTCGATTCGCGGGATGCGCCGGCAGATCATCGAGCTGATGCAGATCAAGCGCCGCTACGCGC
>DASXEF010000820.1:0-3593 GCA_036490255.1 Kofleriaceae bacterium | reverse complement strand
TGATCCGCGACATCGCGCGCGCGATGGAGGTCCCGTTCGGCGAGGCCGACAAGCTCGCGAAGCTCGTGCCCGAGCCGGTGCAAGGCAAGTCGCCGCCGGTGCGCGAAGCGATCGAGCAGGTCGCCGAGCTCAAGCAGCTCTACAACGAGAGCCCGCTGCATCGCGAGCTGTTGGATCTCGCCGCGTCGCTCGAAGGCTTGAACCGCAACGCCGGCATGCACGCGGCCGGCATCGTGATCGCCGAGCGGCCGCTGTGGGAGTACGTGCCGTGCTTCCGCGGCCAGAACGACGAGCTCGTCACGCAGTTCGCGATGAAAGAGGTCGAGAAGGTCGGCCTCGTCAAGTTCGACTTCTTGGGCCTCAAGACGCTCACCGTCATCCAGACGGCGGTGAAGCTGATCAACCAACAGCGTCCGCCGGGCGACGAGTTCGACATCAACCTGATCAATCGCGAAGATCAGGGCGTCTACAAGATGATCGCGCGCGGCGACACGACCGGCGTGTTCCAGCTCGAATCGAGCGGCTTCCGCGAGATGCTGAAGAAGCTCAAGCCCGATTGCCTCGAGGACATCGTCGCCGCCGGCGCGCTGTATCGGCCCGGTCCGCTCGAAGGCGGCATGGTCGATCAATACATCGAGGTCAAGCACGGCCGCAAAACCGCCGACTACATGCACCCGTCGCTCGAGGGCGTGCTCAAGGACACGTACGGCGTCATCGTCTACCAAGAGCAGGTGATGCAGATCGCGCAGGTGCTCGCCGGCTACACGCTCGGCGGCGCCGACCTGTTGCGCCGCGCGATGGGCAAGAAGAAAGCCGAGGAGATGGCCAAGCAAAAGGCCAGCTTCATGGACGGCGCGAAGGCGCAGGCCGTCGACCCGAGAAAGGCCGGCGAGATCTTCGACCTCGTCGAGAAGTTCGCGGGCTACGGCTTCAACCGCTCGCACTCGGCGGCGTACGGCTGGGTCACGTATCAGACCGCGTTCTTGAAGCACCACTACCCGCACGAGTTCATGGCGGGCTTGATGTCGTGCGACGCCGACAACATCGAGAACGTCGTCAAGTTCATCGCAGAGGCGCGCGCGATGGGCCTCGTCGTCGAACGCCCCGACATTAACGAGTCCGCGCTCGACTTCACGGTGACTCCTCGCGAAGGCGCCGCCGGCGGCAAGATCATTCGGTTCGGCTTGGGCGCCGTCAAAGGCGTCGGCGCGAACGCGGTCGACGCGATCTTGCAAGCGCGCGCCGACGGCGGCGTGTTCGAGTCGATCTACGAGCTGTGCCGCCGCGTCGACACGCAGAAGTGCAACCGCCGCGTGCTCGAGCAGCTGATCAAGAGCGGCGCGTTCGATGGGCTCGCGGGTGCGACGCATCATCGCGCGCAGTTGCTCGCGGCCCTCGACGCCGCGATCGAGCGCGGCGCCTCCGAGCAGCGCGATCGCAAGAGCGGTCAGACGTCGCTGTTCGGGTTGATCGAACCGCCGCGGAGCGAATCGAGCGGGGGCGCCAAAGTCGGCGAGACCTATCCCGAGATCGAAGCGTGGGGTCACAAGGAGCTGCTCGCGTTCGAGAAGGAAGCGCTCGGCTTCTACGTCTCCGGCCATCCGCTCGATCGCTACGCGGGCGATCTGTCGCGCTACGCGAGCGCGACGACCGCGGAGTTTCCGGCCGGCCATCGATCGCCGGGCGAGCACTCGATCGGCGGCATCGTCGCGCAGTACCGCGAGATGATGACGAAGAAGGGCGACAAGATGGCCCGCTTCCAGCTCGAGGATACCGGCGGCTCGCTCGAGGTCATCGCGTTCCCCAAGACATTCGAGAAAGTGCGCCACGTGCTCGTCAGCGACGAGCCGATCCTGTGCAAGGGCCAGGTCAAGAACGAAGGCACGACCGACGCACCCGAGTGGAAGATGCTGCTCGAGACCGCCGAGCCGCTGGCGGAGCTGCGCCAGTCGAAGTCGTCGCGCGTGTTCATCTCGGTCGACGCCGACTCGGCGACCCACGATCAGATCGACGAGCTCAAGACGATCCTCCACGGCGCGACGCGCGGTGGCTGCCAGCCGATCTTGCAGCTCAAGATCTCGTCGCGCTCGGTCGCCGTGATCTCGCTACCCGAGGCGTGGTCGGTGACGCCGACCGACGACTTGCTGATCCGGATCGAGCGCTTGTTCGGCGATCACGTCGCGACGCTGGCGTAACGCTGGTCGCCGACGTCGCGAGCCGCCGCTTGCCATCCGTGTACTCGCCGCGCGCGACGTCATTCGAGGCCGACCTTGATTGCCGCGCGCAGACGCTCGAGGCGCAACGCGTCTTCGTTGCGCCGCTGCTGTTGCCAATGCAGGTCAGTCGAGGCCGATCTTCTCCAGATCGTCGTCGTCGAGGCCGAAGTAGTGCGCGGTCTCGTGCAGCACGGTGATGCGGATCTCTTCGGCGAGCTCGTCGAGGTCGTTCGCGATGCGCTCGAGGTTGCGCTTGAACAGGTGGATCGTCGTGATCTCCGGCGCGAGGCCTTCAGCCTCCGCCATCTCGGCGCCGGAGAACAAGCCGAGGATGCGCGGGTCCAAGCCATCGGCGACGAGCTCTTGCGACGGCGCCGCGTCGATCAAGATCGGCACGCGCTCGAGCTTCGCGCGGACATCGGCGGGTAGCTCGGCGAGCGCCGCTTGCGCGATGCGCTCGATCTCGTCGTCGGCCATCGTCAGCGTCGGCGCGGGCTCGGCGGCGTCGCGCTCGCGGACTTGTTGCCACGCGGCGATCATCTCCGCGCGATCGTCGTTCGCTTCGTGGATGCGGCCGAGCACGTGGAGTGCGTCGGTCTCGAGCTTCGGCGATTTGCGCGCGAGCTCGACGTAGCGCAGCGCCATCTCGGCGTCGCCGGCGCCGAGCGCGAGCTCCGCGAGCTCGAACGCCTGGTCGGGATCGTCGATCGCCGAGCTCGACAGCTCGCCGAGCGCTTCGCGAGCGTCGTCGGGACGGTCGGTCGCGAGCAGCGCTTCGGCGCGCACGACGATCGCCTCGATCAGATCGGTTTCGTCGTCGATGAACTCGAACGCGGCACCGACGGTCTCGAGCGCTTGCTCGGCCTCGCCGAGATCGCGCAGCTCGATCCGCGCGGCGCAGATCCGCGGCATCGGATCGTCGGGTGCGAGCTCGATCATCGCGCGATAGCCGGCGATCGCGTCCTCGACGTTGCCCTGCGCGTCGGCGACCGCTGCCGAGAGCGCGATCACACCGGGATTCTTGCGATCGATGCGCTGGGCGCGCTCGGCGGCCGCCGCGGCGGCCTCGAGATCGCCGGCATCGAGCGCGTCGAAGCCCTTATCGAGATCTGCGCTCATTCGATCTTGCCGAGACATCCCGGCCGTATACCGAGCGATTTGCGCCGCCGCAAGCGCATCGCTATCGTCACGGCTGTGAATCGAGCCGTTGTCGCGCTGATGGTCCTCGCCGCCTGTCACACGGGGACGCGCAAGACGCTCGTGCCCGACGTGCCGACCAACGGCGATTCGCAGGCGCGCGAGCAGTTCCTCGAGGCCAAGGCGAAGTTCCTCGAAGACAACCGCACCAGCGCCGCCGAGTTCGAGCGCATCGCCGAA
>DASXEF010000786.1:0-8582 GCA_036490255.1 Kofleriaceae bacterium | reverse complement strand
GTAGCCCTTCTTCGTCTTCTCGGCGACGAGCTTGTCGTACTCCTTCTTCGCCTCTGCCGCGTCCTTCCACTGCTTGAGCGTGGTCTGACCCGGCGTCCCGATCTTGCCGTAGCTCGTCGTGAACGACGAACCGTCGAGCTTGATCTCCCAAAACTTGTTCGATGACCCCTCGGAGAATTCGTAGCGCGGCATGGTCCGAAATTACACGAGCCAGCGCAGCAGATCCTCCGCGGCGTCGCACCATTCGTTCCAGGAATCGTTCGTCGCATCGGGCTCGGCGCTCCCGAGCACCGGCGCGCGACCGGCGAGGTTCACGTGCAGCGCGCGCAGCCCTTTGGGGATTGCCGGTGCATCGCCGAGCGAGAGCGTGACGACGTCGGTGACCGCCGTGTTGATGTGCGTCGCGGTCTCGACGATCGCGCGCTCGACCGTGGCTTCGTCGACGACGACGAGCCCGCGCTGGATCTCGCCGCCGAGCAGCAGCGCGAAGATCTCGCGCTCCTCGGTGAGCTGACCCGGCGGGAACGCGACGCGAATCGTCAGCGCGTGCTCGCCGAGCTGCTCGGTCAGCCAGCGGATCGCGGCGGCGAGCAAGCCGAGTGCGGCGATCAGCCGCTGCCACGGCATGTCGCGATCTTTGACGCGCGCGTCGTCGAGGTCGGCGGCGAGCGCGATGCCGATCACGCGCCGATGGCGGCGGAATACGCTGTCGTCGCGCGTGTAATAGAGCAGCTCGCCCTCGACGTAGCGCACGGTGAAGACGTCCGTCTCGTCACCGTCTTCCATGTACGCGAGCTCGCTCGTGACGAGGTTCTCGAGGTTCGCGTTCGAGCCGCCGGGCGTGATCGCCGAGAAGCCGCCGGCGGGATACAGCGACTCGTCGGCGAGCATCGTGTCGCGCACGCCGCGGGTGAGCCGATTGGCCGTCAGCCGGCGCGGCAACTTGCCCTCGAACGCCTCGGCCGCGGCCGACAGCATGTCGGCGGTCATGCGGCCGCCGAGATCGCGCAGCACGCTCAAGTGATCGATCGCGAAGACTTCGCGCTGATCGACGAGCGCGCGTGCCTGGCGCGAGCTGCGCGCGAGCCGATCGTATTGCTCGGTGAGCCGCTGCGCGCTCGCGCCGCCGAGCAGCTCGGTGCGCGCCGCGGCTTCGCGTTCGTCGCGTGGCCGGGCGAGTGCGCGGCGCAACGTCGCCGGGCTGACCGATGCGCCCGCAAATGCCGCGCGCTCGCAGATCGCGCCGACGACGATCGCGATCGCCGCCGGGCGGTCGCCGGGCGCGAGATGCGCGTACGCGGCGAGCACGTCGTCGAACCGCGCGTTGGTGACGAGCCGCGCGAGCACGTCGTCGTCGTAGGCGCGCACCGCCGAGCGCAGTGCATCGTCACCGGCGACCGGCTTCGACAGCGGCAAGCGCGCGCCGGCGAGCAACGTCGCGACGTCGGCGATCATCCCGGGCGGCGGCAGCGCGGCGAGCTCGTTCGCGCACGAGCTGATCGCCTGCGCGATCGCGACGTCGTCGCCACCTTCGTCTGGCGCATTCACGCGGCGGAGCGCGAGACCGGCGGCGAGCCATGCCTGCACGTCGGCCTGCGTGCGCAGCTCGCGGCTTATGCGAGTCCCAGCAGGCGTGGCACTTTCTCCTCGAGCAAGTCGATCTCGTCGCGGGTCTCGCCGAGATACGACAGCAAGCGCAGGTCCGAGCGCTCGACCGCGCCGCCGTGCGTGATCCACGCGTGCGTGCGGAGCAGGCGGTACAGCTTGACCACTTTGCGATCCGAGACAAACACGCCGTCCTCGCGCACGAGCGTCTTGAGCACGCGGCGCAATTCGCGGAGTAGCTCGTCGGAGAAGTACAGCTCGCGATCGCGCTGCGCGCTGCCGTCGGGATTCGTGCGCTTTTGCGCGAGCACGTGCGTGAGGTAGCGGTGCGCTTTGACGAAGTCCTCGAGCGTCGCGTGGCCTTCGATCCACGGCTTCTGGTTGAGCTCGCGATGCGTGTACGCCTCGAGGCCGGCATCGATCAGCTCGACGAAGTGCTCGTCTTGCACCGAGCGGCACGCGGCCTTGAGGCAGAAGCGATCTTTGAGCGCCGCGAGCTCGACGTTCTCGGGCAATTCGTTCGTCGCCGCGAGCAGGATGCGCAGCTTGACCGGCACCGGCTGGCCGTCTTGATAGAACTTGCGCTCGTTGATGACGGTCAACAGCGAGTTCAAGATCGCCGAGTTCGCCTTGAAGATCTCGTCGAGGAACACGAGCCGTGCGGTCGGCAGCTTGCCGCGATCGCGGCGCAGATAGCGGCCGGCGCGGAGCTCTGCGATGTCGATCGGGCCGAACACTTCCGACGGCTCGGTGAACCGCGTGAGCAGGTATTCGAAGTACTCGCCGTCGGGAATTTTGAGCGCGTCCTTGAACTTGATGACGAGGTCGCTCTTCGCGGTGCCCGGCGGCCCGACGAGCAACAGCGGCTCTTGCGCGACCGCGGCGACGCACATCAGATCGATGAGCGGTTGCTTGGCGACGAAGAAGCGGCCGAGCGAGACGCGAAACTTGTTGATGCGATCGCGCAGCGACGCGGCCTCGCGCGAGAGCTCCTCGAACGTGCCTCGAATGGCGCGTTCGATAGGATCGAGTTGAGCGGGTTCGGCAGTCACGCGTGGCCTCCAAGATCGGCGTGCAAACGGCGGCGAATCAAGTGTTCGTCGTCCTCGACGAACCGCCGACCGGCCTCGCCGAGCGCGAGGTCGTCCGACGTGATGCCGAGAACGAGCGATTCGACGAAATCGAGCACCGACAAACAGTAGTGCGAGTTCACGCTCTGCACGTCGGAGATGTCCTTGAACACGTTCGACAGCTGCGCGATGCCGGTGATCGCGTGCTGCAGCGGCGCCTGCGCGTACGCGAGCGCGGTCGCGCGCACGAGCTCGAGCCGCTCTTTCGCGTTCGTCGAGGTCGGCGACAGCGTCGTGTTGTCGATCGTCGCGTGCGCCTGTTCGAAGATCGGCTTCGCGCGATCGTACTCGCCCAGATACGACAGGCCGCCGGCGATCGCGAGCCGGCCGCGCAGCACCTGCACCGGCGAGCCGCTGCGCGCTTCTTCGGCGGCGACGAGCAGATCCGCGGTTTCGCGGCGCAGGCCGATGCGGCGCAGCGCGCGCAAGCTAAACTGCAGCACGTTCTCGAGCTCGGCGGCATCGACGAGCCGCAGCGCCGCGCGCAACAGCTCGAGCAGCGGCGGCACTTGCTCGACGCGGCCGAAGTGGCCGGCGACGACGAGCGCCCGGGCGTAGCGCGGCGCGCGGTGCTTGTCGGGGAGCTTCGCGATCTGTGGCAACAACTGGCCGAGGATCGGCACCGCGCCAGATTCGGGCAGCTCGAACAGCACGTCGAGCACGCCGTCGAGCAGGCGCTCGCGATCGGCATCGGACGAGGCCGCGCGCTCGACCAGCTTGCCGATCGCCGCCGCGCGCTTGACCGCATCGCGCTCGCCGCGCAGCGCCGCGAACTCGGCACCGCGAGAGCCCTGGAGGTTGGCCCACTCGGTGAACACGCCGATCGCGTACGACGTTTGGTCTCCGTGCTTCTGGAAGGCGACCGGCGCCAAGATCCTCGACACCTCGCGCAGCCGGTCGGTCTTGTAGCGCTGGTTGCGATCGAGCGCGGCGAGCTGCGCGACGAGCTCGTCGGGCAACGGCGTCTCCGACGGCTGGCCGGCGATCGCCTGATCGACGCGCGCCGCGAACGCTGCGGCGAGATACGCGTGCACCGGATCCGAGATCGCCGGACCGAGCGACGTGCGCGCCGCGCCGACGAGCTCGCGACCGCGATCGGCGCGACCGATGCGCGCGTAGCCGTAGGCCATCTGGAACGAGACGTAGGCGTTCGTCAGGTGCGGGGGAGCCTCCAACGGAGTCCGTTTACGCCGCGTCCTCTCGAACTTCGCGATCAGCTCGTCGAGCGCGATCGCGAGGTGATCGCCGCTGGTGTTGCCAAGCGCACCGCTGCGACCGGCGAGCCGCAAGAACGCGGGCAGCTCGCGCTCGACCGGCAAGCCGCCGGCGAGCCTCGCCAGGATGCGATCGCGTGCGTGTGCGAGCAGCAGCGGATCGCCGCCCGAGAGCTGCGCGAGGCCCAAGCGCGCGAGCCACAGCGCGCGGGCGTCGAGCTCGCCGTCGTGATCGTCGAGCCAGCGCGTGACGCGATGCGGATCGGCGACGACCGGTGGCGCGCCGCGCGCGGCGAGCATCGCGACGAGGCGCACGTCGTCGCCGCTCGGCAGCTTGCTCGTGATCGCCTTGTCGAACAAGCTACGCGCTGCCTCCGGCGCTTTCGCCGGGGTTGCCGTCTTGCCGCCCTGCGCATTGCCGACGTGCGCGGCGATCCAGCCGTCGAGCCGCGACTCGGCTTCTTCGGGCACGGCTTCCCACACCGCGCGCACGAAGCACAAGCCGGCATCGCGCAGCCGGCCGAGCCGCGCGTAGATCCGGCCGAGCTGATCGAGCAGCGCGATGCGCTCGGGTGCGTCGCCGGGCGCATCCAACGCGATGAACTCGGCCTCGCGCGCGGCGAGCTCGGCGTCGATCTCGACTTGGGTCTGCTCGACCGGCGCGGGCGGTTTCGGCGTCGGCGGTGGCTTCGTCGGCGCCGAGCGCACGACGCTGGGCGGCGGCGCTTCGACCGTCGCCGTGATCGCCTGCCGCGATTTCTTGTCCTTCTTCGTGCGCTCGGATTTCGGCAGGTCCGCCGGACCGCTCGCCCACTCGAGCCCCGACGACACGAACGGCGCGAAATCGATCTCGGTCGCGCGCAGCCACGGCTCGAATGCGGGCGCGTTCGCGTGCAGCACGTAGTCGGCCCAATCGCCGAGCGGCGCGAACGCGGTGTCGCTGATCCGCTCGACGCGAAACGCGCTCGCACCATCGCGGGCGAGCCACAAGACTTCGCGCGGCTCGACGCCCAAGATCGTGCGCAAGCGTTCGCGGCGCAGCGGTGGCTCGACGATCGCACCGACCGGCGCGAACACGTCGGGCATCCCGGCGAGCGGCGCGTACTCTTCGACCTGCGCGCCGAGCGCGAGATCGGGCGCGGCTTGCCGGCCGGTGCGCGCGCGCACGACGATCGTCGGCGGCTCCGCGGTCGTGACCGCGAACATCAGGCGCTCGGCGACATCTTCGGGCAGATACGCGAGCAGCTGCTCGATCTTCGCGACCGCGTCGTGGCGCAGCACCCACATGCTCGGCACGTCGCGACGGCCTTGCGACAGCCGCAGCTCGACGCGCCGCCGCGCCGGCAACGCACCGGCCGCGTGAGGCGCCGCGCGGCCCGGCACCGCGAGCTCGAGCGCGGCGTCGACGCTGAGCCAGCCCGAATCGGCGAGCGTGCGCCAGCCGTCGTTCGCGCACAGCAGCAACGTCTTCGGCTCCGCGCGCAAGTGCTCGGCGAGCGGGTGGTGAAAGCCGAGCTCGGTCCACACCAGATCTTGCTTCGGCGGATCGGGCGCGTAGACGCGCAGCCCGCCGTCGCGATCGAGCGCGCGCACGACGGTGTACGTCGGCGGATCGACGACGCGGATGATCCCGCGCTCCCCCGTAACGATCAGCTCCTGGCGATCGCAACCCAAGCGTACGAGCTCGGCCGCCAGCTCGATCACGCCGTCGGCCTTCGCCGTCTCGAACAGCACGAGCGACGGCAGGTCCGCCGTTTTCACGCGCACCGGCGCGAGCGCTTCGGCCCAGCAGCGCACCGGCTTGCCGCGCGCGGGCATCGTCGCATCGACGCTCACGCCGGCCGCCTTGAGCTTCGCGGTCGCGTCCTTCGCCAGGTTCTTGTCGGGCTCGACGACGATCGCGTCGTCGGCGCCGCGCGCGACCTTGGCGCCGCCGGCCGCCGCCTCGCGCGAGACCAACCCGGAGCGAATCGCGACCTCGAGGGCCGCGCTATCGCGAAACGATAGCGCCATCGCTACGTCTTACTTGCGGTCGGCTCGGCGACGGGCTCCTCTAAGCCCGGCGTTTCGGCGACGCCGCCTTCCGCGGCGCGGCTGACTTCGACCTTCTTGTTCTTGAACCCGCCGTCGACGACTTTCTCAGCGAGCGCGCGGTGTTGCTCTTCGTGCTCCATCGGCAGCGCGTCGGAGTCGCTCGCGTAGTCGATGACGATTTCGCGCCGGCCGGTGGTCGGATCGACGCGCAGGCGAAGGGTCATTTCAGCCATGACAAACCTCGACGTTGACGTGAACGGCAACGTTCACGGTGGTGTTCACGTCGAGGTCGACGTGGTTCATGACGCCACCAAGTGCGCGAACGATGCGCGGTCGAGGACTTTGCGTTCGATCAACAAGTCGCGCAGCGCGACGAGCAGCGTGCGTTGCTCGGTCAAGATCTGCCGCGCACGCGAGCGCTCGTGGTCGAGGATCTTGCTGATCGCGTTGTCGATGCGACCGCGCGTCTGTTCCGACATCGGCCGCTTCTCGTCGTGCGCCCATCGCGCGATACCGAGCTCGGGCACTTCTTCGCCGTATTGCTCGACGAGCGCGCGCGCGATCGCGGTCGCGTTGTGCAGATCGCTCGCCGCGCCGATCGAGACATCTTCGAATAACAAAGCTTCCGCTTCGCGACCGCCGAACATCGTGCAGATCGTGTCACGTAGCTGCGCGTACGTCGTGACGTAGCGATGCGCCGGATCGGCGTGCTGGACGTAGCCGAGCGCGCCGCCGATGTCGCCGCGGATCGAGATGCGATCGATCGGCGCCGAGTGCTTGCAGCCGAGCGCGCACACCGCGTGGCCGGCCTCGTGCGACGCGACGACGAGCTCCTCGGCGGCCGTCAGCTTGGGCAGGTCCAAGTACTGTTCGATCGCGCGATCGATGTCGCCCGGCGTCGTCGGGCCGGTGAGCTCCTCGCGCAATCGCGTGCGTGCGAGCTGGCGACACAGCGCCTGCAGGTGATCGCCGGAGTAGTGCGTGCCGCCGCTCGGGCCGGGCACGTGCTCGCCGCTGCGCTTGACCGCATAGTCGAGCGCCGGCTCCGTCATATCGAGCTCGAGCCGCTTGTCGTGGACCTTGAGGATCGCGCGGCGATCTTCGGCGTTCGGATAGGGGATGTGCAGCGCGAACTCGAAGCGGCCGGGGCGCAGCAGCGCCGGATCCAGCGCCTCGACGAAGTTCGTCGTGCCGACGACGAACACGAGCTCCTCCTTGCGGAAGCCGTCCATCTCGGTCAACAGCTGGTTGACCATCGAGTGCTCGACGCCCGAGCCGGTGTACGTGCCGCGCGCCGACGCGAACGAGTCGAGCTCGTCGAACACGATCACGCTCGGCGCGCTCTGCCGCGCGCGCATGAACACGGCGCGCAAATTCTCTTCGCTCTCGCCGACCCATTTGCTCTTGAGCTCCGGGCCCGAGACGATCTGCACGGCGGCGCCGAGCGCGGTCGCCATCGCCTTGGCGAACAGCGTCTTGCCGGTGCCGGGCGGGCCCCAGAAGATCATGCCGCGCGGCAACAAGCCCTCGAGCCGGCTGATCTTCGTCGGATCGCTGAGCTTGTCCTTCGCGGCGAGGATCGCGAGGATCTCCGCCTTGAGCCGATCTTTGACCGGGCCGTAGCCGCCGATGTCGTTGTCGATCGAGACGTTCGGCAGCTCGACGTCGTTCGTCAGCGTCGCGGTGCGCAGCTGCGCGATCGCCGGCGCCGGATCGGCCGGATAATCTTCGCCGGTCAGCGACGCGAGCAAGCGGCGTAACCGCACCGCGTTGACGCCCGAGACGTGCTTGTAGAGCTGATACGGATCGAAGCCGCGACCGAGCTTGCGCGCCTCGCGCTGCGTCACGAGATGTGCGAGTCGATCGCGCGGGATGCCGACGATCGATTCGCGGTGCGGGAACAAGTTCATGATCGGCGCCGGCAGCGGGAACGCCGGATCTTTGAAGCCGAGCCAGAGCACTTCGGGGTTCTCGTAGAGCAGCGGGATCAGCTCGCGCGCTTCCGCGTTGAGCATGCCGCCGCCGCCGCTCGCGCCGAGGATGTCCAAGTGCGGCAGCACGACGATGCGCTCGCCGACCGCGCCGCGCACGACCTCGCGGATCTGATGGATCATCGCCATCACGAGACCGGCTCCTTGCGGCGGTGGCGGCAGATCCGCCGACGCGCGGCCGTCGAGATAGAGGCAGCGCGTGTTGTCAGTCTTGAGCCGATCGCGAATCGAGCGATAGACGTACGGCGCGAGCTCTTTCTCGCACTCGATCAGCACGGCGAGCCGGCGCCGCAGCGCTTCGTAGCAGCGCGTGAGCTCGGCCGGATACGCGGCGTCGACCGCGGCGAACGGCGATAGCTCGGCGGGGAGCGCGTTTTCCGCGAGGACCGTGCTCATCGTCCAGAGCCCGTTTTCGCGCTCATACCTTGACCTTGATCGTCACGTTGCCGGCGTCGTCGGTGACCATGTCCTGGATCTCGCCGAGCTGTTGCGCGCGCTCGGTCAACGCGGCGACGGTCGTACGGCCGATCGCCCGATCGAGCTCGGTGCGCAGATCGCCGAGCTTGCGCTCGAGCTGGCCGGTGACCTCGCGGCGCAGCGCTTCGGTC